>JAZQSD010000147.1:0-2434 GCA_045629925.1 Eubacterium sp. | reverse complement strand
GGCTCATCATACAAATCTGTGATTTCCAAAGATGCTCCTGCATAATTGTTCAATGCCCACTGAAGCCACGCCTCGCCTACATAAGTATCAGATGTATACTTGTTTGTCACACAAGGGATCAGACTGTCTGCAGATGTACAGTATGGATAGCCCAACGCTGCTGCCTGCTTATAGACACGGGTTCTTCTGTTCATATATGCATCTTTATTCATGGTTGTGTTTGCCAAAGCTGAAATATATACCTCATTTAGAGTGATAGCTTCGTAGCTTTTGCAGATTTTCTTATCCACCAAAACATTGATAATCTCTTTTGCACGCTTAGGACTCTGATTGTAAAGATCTGCAAAATACACTAACGCCGGCACATTTCTAAGGCCATAACCCATTCCATAGTTAATGTATCCTGCAATGTCTGCTTTTGCCATCTTATCTTGCACTTCCGCTGTCTTTGGCATCTGCTGTAAAAAAGTTCTCAAAAGAGCTGTTTCTTTTGAATTTGGCACATAAGATGCCCAGCTTGTAGAACTGCTTGTGATGCTATTATAAAAATCCTTGCCAAGAAGGGTATATGCCTTCTTTGGATCTGTCTCAACAATCTCTCTTACCATGTAAAGTGCACGGTTGCCATGCCACTGAATTCTTCCCAAAGAAAGAGAACCTGAACCGTTGTCATTTGGTGTAACAGTGGAATAATCCCCCTCGCCCTGGAAAATAATCGGATATGCTAAGTCTACAACCTTGCTTGCTGTCACATCAGATGGATATAACACAATGGTGTTGTCAGGTTTCTGATAAACAAAACTGAAAGAATATGTCAGATCCTCCGGTGGTGTATTATCATCTTCCTCTGGATTTTCCGGATTGTCTGTCACATCGATTGGCACAGGAGCATTTGTTAAAAACTGCTTGTTTTCAATAAATTCCTGATCCTGCACAACAGAATCATCCGTAACTTCTTCATCCTGAATCTCGTCAGAAACCGTTTCGTCCACAGCTTCTTCTGTGCTGCTATCCTCTGGAATAATCTCCTCTGTAGATTCGCTGTCTTCTGTATCTTCAATTAATCCGTCTGTATTTTCCTCATCTGTTGGATTGTCAGACAGTGTTCCTTCATCCTCATATTCTGTTTCTACCACAGATGTATCCCCTGGGATAGTGTTATCTGCAGATGCCGCCATGACCTCTCCAGATCCTAAGGCTACCACCAAGGACATGGTTATCAATCGCATTAGAAGTTTTTTCTTCATAGTGCCTACCTCATTTTTCTCTATGTGAATTCAATAACTTTTTCCCAACAAAACAAGGAAAAATACATTGTACTTTTCCTCAAATTGTCCATGTTCATATGCATATCACAAACGGCAGCGTACGAAAAACTCATAGGTACCATTTAGTGATTTACATAATATTATTATACATGACCGATATTCAAATTACAACCCATGTTCCAGCAAACGCGCAACCTTTTGTTTCATTCGCTGAAGGGCATTATCAATTGATTTTTCAGGTTTCCCCAGCATTTCTGCTATCTGATGGTAATTGTTCCCTGCCAGATGAAGATTTAAGACCTGGCGTTCCAAAGGGCTCAGTGTCTCGTCCACTTTTTCAAAAAAAAGTTTCATTTCCTCCTGTCCGATCAAAAGATTTTCTGGATCGTTCACTGCCGAAGCTTTCAGTGGATAAGGCACTTGATTCTGCATTTCACTGTCATCACCAACAGACAGAGAGATGTATGAATTTAACGGCCCATGTTTCTTTCTGGAAGCAGCCTCAACCGCCTTGTAAATCTGTCGGCTGATGCACAGGCTCGCAAATGTAGAAAAACTGCTGTCCTTTTCCTGACGATAATCACGGATTGCTTTAAACAATCCGATCATCCCTTCCTGGATCAGATCATCCGTATCCCCGCCCAGCAAAAACATAGTGTTGGCCTTCATACGAACAAGATGCTTATACTTTTCCAAAAGGAAATCCATTACCTTTGTTTCGCCGCCACGAAAAAGCTCCAGCAATTCTTCATCTGTTTTATCTTCGTAAAATTTATTTTCCATATAAATTATTTTTTGTTTAATCTCTGTCTCACGATCTCATAAGCAAGAACTCCTGCTGCCACAGAGGCATTCAGGGAATCGATGTCACCCTGCATAGGAATTGATGTGATAAAATCGCAGTTTTCTTTTACCAGCTTGCTTACTCCTTCACCCTCATTGCCGATTACAAGACCGATTGGACCTGTCAGGTTCTGGCGATACATTACTTCTCCACCCATATCTGCGCATACAAACCAAAGACCTTTGTCTTTCAATTCTTTCATTGTTGCAGAAAGGTTGGTTACCTTTGCTACAGGAGTGTAGTTTAATGCACCTGCAGATGTTTTTGCAACAATCGCAGTGAGCCCAACTGCACGGCGTTTTGGAATAATAACGCCGTGAGC
>JAZQSD010000146.1:0-1964 GCA_045629925.1 Eubacterium sp. | reverse complement strand
TAGACATAGTTTGCGCAAAATTCGCAGGCAGCCATTCTTATACCTCTACAGCGTTTGCTACAATCAGGTCGATAGCTTTGCTTGCAGCAACATCTGCTCTTACAAGTTCAATACCGTCTTCTTTGATCGCATCTCTAAGATCATCAACACTCATGTGATAATTTGCCGCCATCTGCATTAATTCGTTGTTCAGATCATCTTCTGTAACAACAATGCCTTCTAATCTTGCGATTTCTGCCAAAACAGCCTGGCCTTTTACCATTGTTTCTGCCTGATCGCGAGCGCTCTTTTCGAAATCTTCCATTGTCATGTTCACATACTGAAGATACTGTTCAATGTTCTGTCCGCTCTGCTGTAACTGTGCATAGAAGCCCTGTTTTAAGTTTTCAGCGGATGTGTTGATCTCTTCTTCTGGAATAGTAACTACTGTAGTCTCATAGATCTTACCGATGATGTATGCTTCTTTATGAGATTTTAATTCCTGTTCTTTGTGATTTAAAATCTGTTCTTTAACATAAGCTTTGAATTCTTCAATTGTCTTGCAATGAGAAACTCTCTGAGCCATTTCATCGCCAATCTCTGGTAATTCCATGCAACGGATTGCTTTGATATCAACTTTGAAAAGAGCTTCTTTACCAGCAAGATCTGCAGCGTGATAGTTTGCTGGGAATGTAACTTTTACTTCTACACGGTCGCCTTTGTTAGCGCCAACAAGCTGTTCTTCAAAACCTGGAATGAACTGTCCGGAACCAAGTACTAATGGGAAATCAATGCCATCTCCGCCTGGGAAAGCTACTCCATCCATGTATCCGATAAAGTCGATTACTGTTTCATCGCCAGTTTCAGCTGGACCTTCTTTTGCTACTTTATTAGCAGCCATCTGCTGCGCTCTTTTTAACTCTTCCATTACTTCTGCTTCTGTAACTTCTACATTAGCTTTTGGAACCTCAATACCTTTATACTGACCTAATTCAACTTTGATCTTATCTAAACTGCTCATTTTTATCCTCCATAATCGTGAATTTTGCATTTCCAACAAGGAACGCACACTAATGAATAAGTATACTTGAAACAACGAAAAAATTCAATTCCTACTTCTCGATTTGTATATATTTCTTCAAAACTGCAACAAAATCCTGCACAACCTGATCTGCCTGGGCCTGATAAACAAGGGTGACTGGATGAGAAGACCCTAATATTACATACCCAAAATCAGGATTATCCAAAGCTCTGCACCAAACATCAGAGATGGCAACACCCAAACCACACTGCACTCCAAGGATCATGGCATCGGTGCTTCGAACAAGCTGAACCTTTGGCACAAAATTAAATGGTTTGCAAAAACTACGAATCAAATCAGCCACATAATCAAACTCTCCGTCAGATACAGTCAAAAAATCTTCTGTTTTAAAATCTTCTGGCACAGGATTTTCCAAATCTTTGTACTGTTTTTTGTTATAGATCAAGACACGAGGGATTTTTGAGATTACCTCTGTCCGAATACCGTCTATATGCTGTAATTTTGGCTCTATTGTAAGCATCACATCTTCTTTTCCAGACTGAATCGCATCGCTTGCTTTTCTAGGTTCGTAGCTGTTAAGCTCAATCTTTACATCTGGATACTTCAAATGAAACTCCTGCAAAAGCGGATCTACAATATGTGAAATATTTGAATTGGTCAAGATACCAAAGCGGACAACCCTTGTCTTTTCTTCCAAGGACAATCTGGCTCTCAGTTTCAGATCATTTAACTGTGCCTTGTAATCATCAAAAAAAGCGTAGAACATTTCGCCGTTGGTCGTTAAACGAATCCCTTTGTTCTGGCGAACAAAAAGCGGGCAACCAAGTTCCTCCTCTAATGCCTGGATATGACGGCTGACAGCTGGCTGACTTACATACAATTCCTGGGCCGCTTTTGAAAAGCTTAAGTTTCTTGCGGAAGCTAAAAAATATTCTATCTGAAG
>JAZQSD010000145.1:0-2764 GCA_045629925.1 Eubacterium sp. | reverse complement strand
CTTTATTTATAATGCTATTGCTCTATTAATTCAAAACAATCGTTCGTTTTTATTATACACCTATTTATACTAGATATAAACAGCGTTTTCCCTAACCAGTTCCATTGCTTTGTCACAATACAATTGCAGTTTTATACCTGTCAGTTCTTCCTCTTCCATTGTTTCTAAAAGTTCCCTCGGATCGATCCCCTCATAGAAAGCTATTTCCCACACAGCCTCTTCAAGTTCTTCTTCGGATATTTCAAATTCTTCTTTCATGGCAATTCCATGCAGCACGGTGGTTTCCTGATAACTTCTTTTGGCCTTCTGCCAGCACTGTTCATACACATCTTCTAATGTCTGGCAGCTGTGTTTTAAATAGTCTTCTAAGGCCAACCCTTGACTTTCTAAATCTATCTGTTTTTCCTCAAACACTTCCTCAGCCAGTTCTTCCAGAACATCTTCACTCAGTTCAATTTCCGAATCTTCAATAATCCTGGACAATAATTCTTCCTGAATACGTTTCTCCTCTGCTGCCTCTCTCTTAGCGCGCAAGCTGATGAACAGAGATTCTTTCAATTCATCTGCCGTAGCAAAACTTGAAAAATCAAGAGCAAACTCATCATCAAATTCTGGGATATCCTCAATTCCGACAAATAAAAGTTCTGTTTTGAACAGCGCCTCTTTACCGGCCACCTGTTCGTTCGCATAGGCCTCTGGGAATTTCACTGGAATTTCAAAAACATCACCCATTGTCTTTCCTACAATCTGCGCCTCAAATCCCGGCAAAAACTTATTCTCGCCCAATCTCATCCTGTGATGAGTTGCTTTTCCGCCGAGAAACGGCTTTCCTTCCACATAGCCTTCATAATTTAAAACAACCACATCCCCCAACTTTGCAGGTCTCTCATCAACATGAATAAAAACGGAATTCTTTCTCTGCATATTGGAAATGGAACGCTGCAATTCCTGCTCTTTTACAGTAAGATCCACCGCTTTCACTTTTATACCTTTGTATTTACCAAGCTTCATTTTTATTACCTTCTAACATTCTCTGTTTCTTATTACGTCTACCAAAAGCTCCAGCACTTCTGCAACTCCGTATTCGTCATTACTTCTTGATATATAATCTGCTTTTTCCAGGCACAACGGCATTGCGTTCGCCATGGCTACGCCCACTCCTGCCTGTTCCAACATATCCGCGTCATTATCTCCATCGCCAAAAGCAATCACACTGTTTTTATCCAAATCCAACTGTTGAAGAACATATAACAGTCCAGAACCCTTCCCTGCATCCTTATGAGAGATTTCAAGCATGCGGTCCATAGAAGATGTCATGTACACGCCGGATACATTTTTTTGCAATTGTTCTTTCAGTTCAAGAAATCGGGTTCTGTCAGCAACTATCATATCAAAGCTGTCCAGTTCATGTGCATGAAGCTTAATAAATTCCGGAAAATCCTCTACCGGAAGTCGTGTGCTCTTCACATAACTTACTGCTTTCTCTGGAACTCCATATTTTGTCGGTTGATTTACATAACTCTCGGGAGCGTATGCAGTTCCTTCTACAAAGGTTTCATATGTAATCTGATCTTTTTCAAAATAAGGGAAGGACACTTTCAAAATCGACAATACTGATTCCACATCCAATGTCCAGGCCCAGACCCTCTGCTCCGTGTAGAGCCCGTCACTTTGAAGTTTGCGGAGATTTACTGCCGCCCCGTTTGATGTGACCAAATAACGTATCCCAGGAATATCAAGAACGGACTTTGGCAAAGAACATCTTGGTCTGCCACTGATAACTACCACCTCAACCCCAGCCTCTATCACTTCCAAAATGGCATTTCTCGTTCTATCAGCCAAGGTACCGTCTGAATGTAGCGTTGTCCGGTCAAGATCCAGCGCAACCATTTTTATAGGATTGTCTTTGAAATATCGAATTAATTGTTCCTTATTTTTTATTTTCATCAGCATAATTCCTTTAATACTGCAAATACTTTTCTTGAAAATTATATCAAACAACAACGCATACCGTAAAGGGACGTTGTATGAAAGGAGACTTTTGATGCATGAACAACGAGAAAAAGACTCACTCACATTCGATTTTGTGGACGATATACTGGATGATTACGATTATCTTATGGGCGGCGCTGTTTCTGCCCGGGATTGTACAGGTCTTATTCCTGCCGGTCAGACTACTGAGGCCCAGCTGCTTTCATACAAAGATGTGTATTCGTTTCCCCCGCCGACCGTGGTAGCAGAAAAAATGAAGTATGATTGTAAAACGAATTAAAAAAACTGCAAAAAAGACCGCACCGCACAAAAGCCCGATGCTAACAAGCCCATCTAGCCTTTTATGCGACTGCGGTCTTATTGAATTTTTCTTAATGTAGGAAGTGTTAATCTGCTGACAATACCGATGACCAAACCTGTTATGAAGCCAACGATCATAAGAACTGGCAGATAATAGCCCAAGATTAGGTTCTCATATATAATCATAGCCACTACAATCTGCCCAACATTATGGCAGATGCCGCCGACACAGCTAACAGTCAGCACAGACATTTTTGCCAATTTATATAGAAGTACCATAATCAGAAAGCTGAGCATACCGCCAGCCAGACTGTAAAAAATGGTCGTCATTGTGCCGAACATAAATCCCGCCAGGAAAATTCTTGCAATCGAAATTACAAATCCATACTTTGGTCCCAGAAGATAAATAGCACATACGATCACCAAATTACTAAGCCCTAGTTTAATTCCTGGAATGGAAGGCGTTACCGGA
>JAZQSD010000144.1:0-20891 GCA_045629925.1 Eubacterium sp. | reverse complement strand
TTAAGAGAATTTATCGGAGGCGGATGCTTCCATGCATAAAACACTGTGAAAACCAGGTTTTCGCAGAAATAAAACAACTTAATAATGAGTAAGACAGAGAATCGCGGCTGCAAGTGTCGAAAGACCGCAGGTGAGGAAAGTCCGGGCTTCACAGGGCAGGATGCCGGCTAACGGCCGGTGGAGGCGACTCCAAGGACAGTGCAACAGAAATATACCGCCATGCTGGACATGGTAAGGTTGGAAGGGCAGTGTAAGAGACTACCGCCTGGCTGGTAACAGACAGGGCATATGTAAACCCCATCCGAAGCAAGACCGAAACAAAGCGTTGACGTGGCCCGCCAGCTTTAGGTAGGTCGCTTGAAGTGATTGGCAACAGTTACTCTAGATAGATGATTCTCCAATGACATAACCCGGCTTATCGTCTTGCTCATTGTTTATAAAAATTTAAGAGCAATCAGGTGCATCCTGGTTGCTTTTTTTATTGACACTGTTTTCCCTGCCAGTTAAGATAACTACTAATGGCAGACATCTGCCAAGTGATTGAAGAAACTAGCAGATATTATGATTGCTTAGAAAGAGGTTGGCGAATGAGAAATTGGCTTGCAAGATTCATGATCGGAAGATATGGAATGGACCAGTTGTCCAAAGTTTTGAATTGGATTTCACTGATCTTTTTGATTATATCTATGATTGTGAAGCATGATATTTTCCTGTGGATTGCCATTGCAATACTTTTGTATTCCTATTACCGGATATTTTCCAGAAATACAGCAAAGAGATACCAGGAAAACATCAAGTTCCTTGATTTTGTTGGAAAAATCAAACAGAAGAGGAATCGTTCCCGATACCAGCAGGAGCAGAGAAAAATCTACAAGTTTTTTGTCTGCCCACAGTGCAAACAGAAAGTTCGTGTGCCAAAAGGCAAAGGTAAGATCTGCATTACATGTCCAAAGTGCAGAATGGAGTTTGTTCGTAGGAGTTAATTCACTATATGTTTGGATATATTAACATTAACCGTCAGCAGTTATCCCAGGAGAATTTTGACATCTATCAGTCCTATTATTGTGGATTGTGTCATTCCCTGCGCAAAAACAGTGGGATCAAAGGCCAGATGTTGTTAAATTATGACATGACCTTCTTGATTTTGCTTCTGACAGGTCTTTATGAGCTGGAAGACACATCCAAGGAGTTTGTTTGCGCGCTTCACCCAGGGAAAAAGCGCACTGATAGAATCAATGAAGCCACAGTGTATGCAGCAGAGATGAATGTGATGTTGGCTTATCACAATCTGGAAGATGACTGGCGAGATGATAAAGCGTATGTAAAACATACAATTTCCCAGATGTTGAAAAAAGAATATAAGCGTATTGCAGGCAAATATTCGCGTCAGGCTGCCGCTATGGAACACTACATGGAACGTTTGACCGAATATGAGAAGAACAAAGAGTACAATCTGGATTTGATTGCAGGAATTACCGGAGAAATGCTTGCGGAGATTTTTGCGTGGAAAGAAGACGTCTGGGCAGAAGAACTTCGCTGCATGGGCTTTTACATGGGCAAATTCATCTATCTGATGGACGCTTATGAAGATCTAGAGAAGGATGAGAAAAATAAGAAATACAATCCTTTTTCAAAGATGTATGCGGAGAGCAAGGAAGATTATGAGACAATCTCCAAGCTGATTCTGACAAGCATGATGTCTGAGTGTTCAAAATCTTTTGAGAGATTGCCGATCTTGCTGCATGCAGAGATTATACGAAATATTCTGTACTCTGGCGTATGGTCTAAGTATGAATATATACAGTTAAAGAAGAAAAAGAGGAGGAAGACACGGTGATAAATCCTTATCAGGTGTTAGGTGTTTCACCAAGTGCTACCGATGAAGAGATAAAAAAAGCATATCGTAAGTTAAGCCGACAGTATCATCCGGATGCCAATGTGAACAGTCCAAATGCGGCCTATGCGGAGGAGAAGTTTAAAGAGGTTCAGCAGGCTTACAATCAGATTATGCGAGAAAAACAACAGGGCTATAGTGGTGGTTACCAAAATAGTGCTTATGGTCAAAATGGTTACGGGCCAGGTTACGATCCCTTTGGACAAGGTGGTTACGGACCATTTGGTGGAACTTACTGGCAGCAGGGGTATGGTCAGGGTTATAGTCAGAGCAGCAATCCACAGGATCATTCCAATGAGATGCAAGCTGCTGCAAACTATATTAATGCTGGTCATTTTCAAGAGGCATTACATGTATTAAATACTATGAAAGAGCGCACTGCTCGATGGTATTATTTTTCTGCGGCGGCAAACCATGGAGCCGGTAATAATGTGACTGCAATGGAACATGCGAAAAAAGCTGTTGAGATGGAGCCAAGCAACATGGAATATCGACAGTTTTTGCAGAATTTAGAATATGGAGGAACATGGTATCAGAATATGGGACAGGCATATGGACGGTCCTTTAATGCAACTGGATTGTGTATGTCACTGTGCTGTATGTCCATTTGTTTCAGTGGATTTTGCTGTGGTCCATTTTCGTTTTCGTAGCACAAAGCAAAGAAATAGCAAAATAATAGTTAAGAAGCGGTTAATTCCACACACGTGGGATTAACCGTTTTTTAATTGCCTATTTGCCCTATCCTTACCAGGCGGTTGATAAAATGTAATTGCATAAAAATAGAGCGATAATTTTTCAGTAGTCTTGGAGGTGAACGACATGATGGATTTGTTGGCAATCGTACTTACTTTTGCAATTTTGTTTGTAGCAATGTTCATTGTATTAAAACTGCCTGAAAAGAAACAGGATTAAGATAAAGCATCCTACCGCTTTTCTTAAATACCCCTTGATAAAACACGGTGCTGGATGTTTTTAAACAAATAGTAAACTGAGATGAGACTCTGTTGTACCAGATGGACAATAGAGTCTTGTTTACTTTAGAGAAATTAGATGGCTATTCGATGGCGCACCCTCTTTGCCGAATCTTTGCTGCTGCTTTATATGTAATGTGATAAAATATATTGTTAAGTATGAGCAAAAGGAGATGCAAACATGAGGAAAATTCGAACTATCATACATGATGGCGCTTTTATGGTTGCAATACTTGCAGCCATGTTCCTTGTAAACCTATTAATGGCAAGAGTGTTTTCTACAAATATGATGATTGCAGCCATATTTATGTTGGGTGTATTTATCATTTCGATGAAGACAGATGGGTATTTTTGGGGGATATTTGCATCGCTTATCAGTATGTTCATTATGAACTTTACTTTTACATATCCGTATTATAAGTTTAACTTTACAATTCCGGAAAACCTTGCATCAGCCATTATCATGTTAGTTGTATCTGTTATGACCAGTATGCTGAATACAAAGGTTAAATTGCAGGAGAAGTTAAGGCGAGAAACTGAACAGGAACGAATGCGGGCCAATCTGTTGCGTGCGATTTCTCACGATCTTCGCACACCGCTGACGTCTATTTATGGTTCAACCTCTACTGTAATACAGCATTATGATACGTTGGATAAAACCAAGAAAATAGAATTGCTGGAAGATGTGAGAAAAGAGGCATCATGGCTTAACAGAATGGTAGAAAATCTTTTGTCCATAACTCGAGTGGGTGATGACAGTGTGAATATTGCAAAATCATCCGTTGTTTTAGAAGAACTGGTAGAAGCAGTGTTGGTGAAATTCCGCCATCGCTATCCGGAACAGAAGGTTATTGTAAATATTCCAGATGATTTTATAACCATAGCAGTTGATGCAATGCTTGTTGAACAGGTGTTGCTGAACCTGTTAGAAAATGCTGTTCTCCACGCTGAAAATTTAACAAGCATTTGGTTGAAAGCTAACCCAATCGGGAAAAATATAAAATTGATTGTGGAAGATGATGGCTGTGGAATGAAGCAGGAAAAAATAGAACAGATTATGAGCGGTCAGATGAGTTCAGTAATGGAGACTTCTGATAGCCGTCGAAGCAGCATGGGAATCGGACTTATGGTGTGCATGACTATTGTTAAAGCCCATGGAAGTGTATTGGCAATAAAAGAAAGAGATGGTGGAGGAACATCATTTAGTTTCATGCTGGAAATGGAGGAAACAGAAAATGAGTAATAATAAATACAAAGTACTTGTTATAGAAGATGATGCAAGTATCAGCAGTTTTATAAAGGCAGTGCTTGAAACCAATGGGTATCAGGTGATAGCAGCTTCCACATGTGCCCAGGGAAAGATGATGTACACATCATATGTTCCGGATGTCATTATTTTAGATCTGGGGCTGCCTGATGAAGATGGGATGGAAGTAATCAGCTTTGTACGTCAGACAGCATCTACTGCTATTATTGTGTTGTCTGCCCGTATGAGCGAAAGTGATAAAGTGAATGCTCTTGATCTGGGGGCTAATGATTATATAACCAAACCATTCGGAACGGAAGAACTGCTTGCCCGGGTAAGGGTTGCCCTTAGAAACCGCAGACAGGATGAGAATGCAATCCTTGGTGGAAAGTTTGTTTTGGCGGATCTTGAAATAGACTATGACAAACGTCAAGTTTTTGTAAAGAAGGAAGAAGTGAAATTAACCCAGACAGAATACAATATTTTGGCATTTTTATCTGAACATGTTGGAAAAATCATGACATATGCGGTGATCATTCGAAGTGTTTGGGGTGTCATGGATTCAGGAAGTATCAAAAAGTTACAGGTAAACATGGCAAGTATCCGAAAGAAATTAGGCTCTAGAGTTGGAGATGAAAATATAAGATACATCATAAACGAACTGGGCGTTGGATACCGTATGCTAGAAGAATCTGAGTTGTAGTAATGAGTGAAACCTTTTGTTGTGAAACCACAGCAAAAGGTTTTTTAATTATAGTTTCTGGCATTACAGTATGTTATAATTCAGGGTAAGATGTGGTTTGACCATGAAAATGCAGGAAAGGAATCCGGTATTGGTATGAAGAAAGTATTATATACGATTGTGTTTGTCATTCCTTTTGTATTAGGAGTTATTGGTTATCGAATAGAAGAAATTTTATGGGGGGATTCTCTGTACAACAGTATATCGCTGTATGTTTTATCCATGAAGGGTGATTGTATGAATCCTTTGATTCAGATCAGCAGATTCTGGGCGCCTGCAATGACTGCCAGCGGTCTTATTATGGCGATTAAGAGCGTTTTTGGACGAATTAAGGAAAAGCTTGCCTGTATGCATTCAGATAGCACAGTGGTCTATTCAGACGGTCAGGCGGGGGCGTTGCTGTTAAGTTCTTTGAAGCATGGAGTGGCGTCTGATGGGAAACTGCACAAAAGTGCTGACGCCCATGTGATCATGTTTGAAAATGACATAGACAATGTGAATTTTTATCAGACAAATAAAACATTTTTCGAAACAAAAAAAGTTTACATGCGATTGGAAAAGATGGATTCGTACCTCTTAAAAGAGAGCAAGGTGAAAGTTTTTAATACCAATGAGATCATAGCCCGCAAATACTGGAAAGACAGGAATCTGTTGCCATATCTTCAGGGCAGGGAAATGTCCATAGATATTGCGATTATCGGCTTTGGCTCCCTGGGACAGAGGATTTTGCAGTGTGGTCTGTTGAATAACATATATTCCAACCAGCAGAGAATCACATACCACATTTTCGGAGACAGCCAGATCTACCAGCAGGTATATAAGAAGTTCCCTATGATGAATCAGGATCAGGTGTGTTTTTATGGGGAGGATTGGCGAAGTGAGTTTAAGGTTTTTTCTCAAATGGAACGTGTGATTCTTACGGAAGAGCCAGACCTTGAACTGGTACAGTATCTGTTATATGCTTGCAAAAATACCAAGATCGATTATTTTAGCAAGGGTAATATTGTGTTGGAGGATCTCTATAAGACCGATCAGCTTTGCGGATTTGGAAAGGCTGAACAGGTCTATACGGAAGAAAATATTAAGACAAACAGCTTGTATCTTGCAGCTATGGAGCTGAATTACAAATATGCCTGCCTTTATGGTGGCAATCAGTCAGATGATAAAGAAAGAGCAATGCAGCAGGAGTGGGATAAGCTGGATGGTTTTACCAAAGGTTCTAATATTGCATCCGCTGACCATCACCATATTCGCGTAATGGTTATGGAAAAATGTGCCGCAGAAGGCCAGCCATTAACCCAGGAAGAATTGGCAGAAGGAGAACATATTAGATGGAGCCGCTTCCACTATCTGAACCATTGGACATACGGTGTTCCAGAAAATGGAAAAAACAAAGATCCAAAAAATAAGATTCATGTATGCCTGGTTCCGTATGATGAATTGTCAGAGGAAGAGAAACAAAAAGACGTAGAAGCGGTGGAACTTTTATTAGAACTTTTCAAATAATATGGTTTACATAAAATTAAATTTTGAAATACCTGTGTCGAACAAGGCACAGGTTTTTTGTGGGAAAAACCAAACAAAAAGTAAAATATACTTGACACAATGTAAAAAAATAGTATTCTTAGTAAAAAGATAAGTGATATAGTCAGGAGGAATTAGAATGGATGGAGCATATTCTTACGGTGTTGTTTGTGGGCTGATCATAGTGGTTGTTTTAGTAAAGATGTTGATGAAGCGAGCGAAACTGACAACAGATGGAGCGTACCGCGTTAAATATGATGAACGACAGAAAGCGGAGATTGGCAGAGGCTACCGGTGTGCTTTTTGTGCTTACATGATCTACAATGGGATATTTATTTTTTTAGACGCTGCTTTGGATTTGCAGTTTATGCAGACGGGACTGATCATGCTTTGTGGTGTTTTAGTTGCGGCAGCAACCCATGTAATCTACTGTATTTTCCACGAAGCATATTGGGGATTGAATAATAATGCGAAAAACTATATTGTCGTTCTGCTTGTGGCAATGGTTTTGAATCTTATCTGCGGTATTGTAATGATTGTTACGAAAGGGTGTATGGAGAACGGAGTGGTTTCATTCCGCATAACAAATCTTCTGGTTGCAGTTTTTGTAGCTGTTATTTTGGCGGCATTACTGGTAAAATGGGTAAGAGACAAAAGAGAGGTTGAGTAGGCCATGAAGAATTTGCGATTAAAATCAGCCCGCGCTGCCAAGGATTTGTCCCAACAGGATCTAGCCACACTTGTGGGCGTGTCCAGACAGACCATCAATGCCATTGAGAAAGGGGATTACAATCCGACCATCAATCTTTGCATTGCAATCTGTAAGGCTTTGGACAGAACGTTAGATGAGCTGTTTTGGGATTGATAGGCGGCAAAGATTCGGCAAAAAAGAATTGACAAAATACCAGAGACAAATGTATGATTATATATGGTTGCAGAGCCTTTGAAGGCATTGTAGCCATATGTTATTGGCAACATTTATCTCAGATGCTGATACATATTTTTGAAACAAACCTAATCATTATCCAAGATAAAAGGCTCAGATTTTCTGGGCCTTTTGTCTTATTTTGCGGGAAAGGGAGGTGACACATTATGCAGAAAACTACAATCCGGATCTCGGTGCGCAATCTGGTTGAACATGTACTTCGCTCAGGGGATATTGACAATCGCATAGGCAAGCAGGCTCGAAATGAAGCTATGCAGGAAGGAAGCCGCATGCATCGCAAGATCCAGCGCAGAATGGGAGCTGACTATCACGCAGAAGTAGGATTGAGAGAGGAAATAGAGACGGAAAATTATATCCTCCTCGTAGAGGGACGTGCTGACGGGATCATCATTCAGGATGAAGTGACCATCGATGAAATCAAAGGGATTTATAAAGATGTAAATGTGTTAACGGAACCTTTGGCGGTGCATTTGGCACAGGCAAAGTGCTATGCTTATATATATGCGATACAAAATGATCTTTCTCAAATTGGTGTACAGATGAGTTATGTAAACCTAGACACTGAGGAGATGCGATATTTTACATACAAGTACAACACAGAAGAGTTGAAGGACTGGTTTGAGGAGCTGATTGCTGCTTACAAGAAATGGGCAGATTTTCAGTGGGAATGGCGTCAGATTCGGCAGAAGTCTATCCAGGAACTGCAATTTCCCTTCCCTTATAGAGATGGACAAAAGGACCTTGTGGCAGATGTTTATCGGACCATCCTTCGCAGAAAGATTCTGTTTATCCAGGCGCCTACAGGGGTGGGCAAAACTATTTCTACTGTTTTCCCTGCTGTCAAGTCTGTTGGGGAAGGATATGGGGATAAAATCTTCTATCTGACAGCAAAGACAATTACAAGAACGGTGGCTAGAGATACCTTTTCTATCTTAGAAGAATCTGGATTTCAGGGGAAAGTGCTGGAGATTACGGCCAAGGAGAAGTTGTGTCTGTGCGATGAGATGGACTGCAATCCAGGGAACTGTCCCTATGCAAAAGGCCATTATGACAGAGTAAATGACGCTGTATTTGATCTGATTACAGCCAGAAATGATTTTACAAGAGATGCTTTTTTGGAACAGGCGGAGAAGTATCAGGTGTGTCCATTTGAATTGTGTCTAGATGTCTCCCTGTGGAGCGATGTGATCATCTGTGATTACAATTATGTGTTTGACCCAAATGTGTATTTGAAACGATTTTTTGCTGAGGGGGCAAAGGGTGACTACCTTTTCTTAGTGGATGAAGCTCACAATCTTGTGGAGCGTGGCCGGGAGATGTACAGCGCAATGGTGACCAAGGAATCATTCCTGAAACAGAAAAAGATTCTGAAAACCTATTCCAAAAAGCTAGAACAGCGACTTGATAAGTGCAACAAACAGATGTTGGAGTGGAAACGTGAGTGCGAATCTTATACGGTGTTTGATACCACGGGGCCGTTCATCTTTATGCTGATGCAGCTTGGGGCAGAACTTGATAAGTTTCTTCAGACCCATCCGGAATTTCCAGAGCGAAAAGAAGTGTCAGAGTTTTATCTGAACCTACGGCATTTTTTGAATATATACGATGTGCTTGATGAGAACTACGTAATTTACACAGATTTTAATGAGGAAAATGAATTTTGTCTTCATCTGTACTGCGTGAATCCTTCCGCGAACATTCAGGAGCGTTTGGATCGAGGGTTAAGCACAGTGTTTTTCTCAGCAACATTGCTGCCGATCCAATATTACAAAAACTTGCTTAGCACCAGGGATGATAATTATGCTGTCTATGCAAAGTCGATTTTTCAGAACAATCAGAAATTATTGCTTGTGGGACAGGATGTGAGCAGTCTGTATACTCGTCGCAATCGATTGGAATTCTCCAAGATTGCCCGCTATATTTATCAGATGGCTACATCAAGAATCGGCAATTATATGGTGTTCTTCCCGTCCTACAAGATGATGGAGCAAGTGTATGAAGAATATTTGCCAGTCAACCTTGGAAAGACAGACTGCATCCTGCAAAAGGTTGGCATGAGTGAAGTGCAGAGAGAAGAATTTGTATCAATGTTTTCGGGAGATTCTTCTGAAACCCACAAATCATTGGTAGGTTTCTGCGTTCTCGGCGGAATATTTTCAGAAGGACTTGATCTGAAAAATGAACAGCTGATAGGTGCGATTATCGTTGGAACAGGCCTGCCACAGATCTGTACAGAGAGAGAAATCTTGAAAAATTATTACCAACAGGAAAATGGCCAAGGTTTTGCCTATGCCTATCTATATCCAGGTATGAACAAAGTTTTGCAGGCGGCGGGAAGGGTGATCAGAACTGTCAGTGACAGAGGGGTGATCGCACTTTTGGACGAAAGATTCTTGCGAAGAGATTATTTGGAAATGTTTCCGAGAGAGTGGCAGGACTACAATGTATGCAATCTTGATACAGTTGAAGACTATTTGGATGAGTTTTGGTAAAGTTATGTAAAAATTTGCAAAAGGAAGTTAGATATGAAAAAACAGGAAAAAACAAATGTTATGCGTGTGCTGGACCAGAAAAAGGTCAGCTACAAGCAATATTGTTATCTTGAATCAGGGGTGATCAGTGGTGAAGATGTGGCCAAGGTTATGGGACAGAATCCGGACCAGGTTTTCAAAACTCTGGTTACAATTGGTCATTCCAAGAAAAATTATGTGTTTGTAATTCCAGTTTGCAAGGAGCTGGATCTGAAAAAAGCTTCAAAAGCAGTTGGGGAGAAGAGTATTGAGATGATCAAATCAAAGGAACTGCTCCCGCTGACAGGATATATTCACGGAGGATGCTCTCCGATTGGTATGAAGAAGTTTTTCACCACTACATTCGACCAATCAGCCCAGAATCTTAGCCCGATTATTTTTAGTGCAGGAAAGATTGGATATCAGGTGGAAGTTTCTTTGCCAGACCTGAAAAAAGTAATTCCTTTTGAATTTGCTGACATATGTGTTATGTAAACTAACGTAAAAATGAGCCGTATAAATTTTGGCTATAAATCTATGTATTTTATCAGTGAATTTCAGGGCCATTATTGACTCTTTCATGGTCTCCGTGATAGAATAATTTTAATCGGAAAATCAATAATTCATAGGGATGCTATTGGCGGCGAACTTCTTTTTTGGGGTTCGCCCGTTGTGTTGCTTTTCACAGTTTTACCTGGAGGAAATTATGAAATCATTATATGAATTGGTAGCGCCTTATACATCCGTTTCGCTAATCGGAATGTGCAAAAATGCTGGAAAGACCACCACTTTAAATCAGCTGATCGCAGAGCTGAAACAAAATGGGGTTTCTTTTGGTGCCACATCTGTTGGTCGAGACGGGGAAAGTACAGACCTGGTGACCAATACGGTGAAACCAGGCATTTTTGTTTATGAGGGAACAATTGTAGCTACCGCAGCAGATTTGTTGAAGTATTGTGATACTACGAAAGAAATTCTCTGTTCCACAGGAATCTACACCCCGATGGGTGAGATCATCGTCTTTCGAGCGCTGACAGATGGGTTTGTGCAGATTGCAGGGCCATCTATGACAAGCCAGCTGGCGGATGTATCGGACATTATTCGTCCTTACGGAGTGGACAAGATTCTAATAGACGGGGCTTTGGGCAGAAAGAGTCTCTGTTCCAAAAAAGTTAGTCAGAGTACCATCCTTTGCACGGGAGCCTCTTACAATAAGAGCATGAATATGGTAATCCGTGACACGGCATATACTTGTGAGCTTCTGCAGCTGCCACAGGCGCCTTTTGAAGTTCCGGAAGAGTTGTGGAACCAGAATGTAATCAAGTACATCCCGGTAACGGATCCAGACAATATTACTTTGCCGGAAGAGCGCGTGAAACCAGAGATCGTATGGCGCAAAGGTGCTGAGAATCCGCCAGAATACATTGTGGTACAGGGCGGTTTGACAGATGCTATGGTAAAAAGCCTAATCATGTCAAATACTGATCTGAAGGGCAAAAAGATGGTGTTCTTAGACGGCAGCAAGATCTTGTTATCTAGCGACATGTACGAAAAACTCCAGATCAAGGGACTTCGTTTTGAAGTGGCAGATGCCCTTGAATTGTTAGCTGTTACGATCAATCCGTTTTCGGCGTATGGTTTTCATTTTGACAAGAACGAGTTTATGGAAAAAATGTCAGCTGCCATCAATGTGCCTGTGTACAATGTGCGCGATGAGTACAAGAAGAAAAAAACAGTATAGTGTATTGTTAAAATGAGGCATAAACTATTTGCAAAGTGATAGAATGTTTGAGTTATGTAAACGGCTTCTTGGATATAAAAAACAAGAAGCAGAGATATGTAAACTGATTGAAAGATTGTTGGGGGAACAAAATGATTCAATTAACATATGAACAAAAAAGCAGTGTTGGGCTTCAGTACATTTTGGATCGACTGAATCCATCTTCTCCATATGGACAGGAGAAAGTTCGTCGTCTTACGCCTTACACAAAAGATGAGAAGGAATTATTGTTGGAAGAGCTTTCCAATCTTGAAAAGCTGATTGATAAGAAGGATCAGTTGAAGCAGGAAATCAACCATCTGCGAAGAATTTTTATGCAGATGAAAGATGTGCGTCAAGCCATCAAAAAGGCTCATGATATGTGCCTGAATGACATTGAACTGTTCGAGATGAAGAATTTCTTGATTTGCTCTGAACAGGCTAGATCTGTATATACTTTTATTCAGGGCCAGACTGGCATGACTGGGCTGGATTACAAAGATCTTGAGGCTGCATTGAATGTGCTTGATCCAGATGGACGCCGTATTCCAAGTTTTTATATCTATGAAGCATATTCTGAAAAGCTGGCTGATATCCGCATTCGCAAACGCAACCTGGAAAAATCTATGGAACTTGCTACAGAGCGTGTGCGCCAGGCTTATGCGGAAAATGGGGATGAATTGTCTGCCGAAGAGGCAAGAAAGAAATATCAGGAACTTCGCCATGAAGTTGTTTTAGAAGAAGAGGCGGAAGAACAGATCATCCGTGAAGAACTTACTCGTAAGCTTCGCCCTTTCCTTGCCGATATGTCCTACAATGCAGAGATTACAGGCCGCTTAGACCTGCTGCTTGAAAAATTGACTGCCACATATTTTGGCAAAACTGTAAAACCGATTTTAACAGGGATGTGCGCCGAGCCAAAAGAAATCTGTGAAAATGTGAGTACAGCAGAATGTACCAATGGCCTAAACGTGAAAGCAGAAGAAACGTTTGTATTAGAAAACGTAACAAACCCTTGGGTTGCCTCTGTCTTAAAAGAAAGAGGGCTTGCTTTTACTCCACTTTCCATTGAGCTGACCCAGGGAGCCACAGTTATCACTGGCGCAAACATGGGCGGAAAGAGTGTTTCTCTGAAAACAATTGTTTTGAATGTATTGCTTGCAATGTGTGGATTCTACGTGTATGCAGATTACGCAGAGATTCCATTTTTTGAAAATATTCAGATGATTTCTGAAGAACTTCAGTCTGTACAGAAGGGGCTTTCCAGCTTTGGTGCAGAGATCGTGCAGATGAAAGAAGTAATTGACACGGTAGACAGAGAGTTCTGCTTCGTGGTGTTGGATGAGTTCTCTCGCGGAACCAATCCACATGAAGGCGCAGCGCTTGTTCGTGCGGTGACAAAATATCTCAACGAAAAGCACGTGATGGCGCTTTTGGTTACACATTTTGACAATGTAGCAGAACACGGCAAAGCACACTATCAGGTTGTTGGTTTGAAAGATATGGATGAAAATCAGGTGCAGAACGAGATTGCATCTGCTGGCAACGACAAAGGTGTAAAAGTAATTGCTGCCCACATGAACTACGGTCTATATCGTGTAGAAAACGAAGGTAATTGCCCAAGAGATGCTTTCAGAATCTGCCGATTACTTGGCTTGCAGGACGAAGTGATGGGATTGTTAGAAGAGTAGAAATAAAATGAACGAAAAGTCAAAATATAAAAACTAAATTGCACAGACAAAATGCAAAGAAAAAAGGAGGTTCCTTACGGAAACCTCCTTTTTTCTTCGTTTTTATACTAAGAGAGATTGAATTATTATCAAACTGATTAGTTAGCAGAATCGATAATAGATTTCTGTTCTGCAGTATACTTCCAAGCTTTTGGAAGAACGAGTAAGCAAATTGTTAAGAGTACAAGAGCAACGATCAGAGAGATTGCTGTACTTGCCATCTGGCCCATACCATTTGTTGCACCAGCGATAATGTAACCGATTGCACAACATACAGCTACTGTTACAGCGTATGGAATCTGTGTTCCTACGTGTTTCAAGTGGTTACACTGAGAACCTGTAGAGGACAGAATTGTTGTATCGGAAATTGGTGAACAGTGATCGCCGAATACGGAACCTGCTAATGTAGCGGACAGACATGTGATTGTCAACTGTGGAGCTGCTACAGAACAGATTGTAATCATGATTGGGATAAGGATACCGAATGTACCCCATGCTGTACCTGTTGCGAATGATAAGAGAGCTGCAACGATGAATACCATTGGTGCAAGTAACATTACTGGCATACCAGATGTTTCAACTACGTGAGCTACGAATTCGCCTGTTCCAAGGTAGTCACGGCAAACGCCTGCGATTGTCCAAGCAAGTTCAAGAATGATACATGCTGGAACCATTGTGATAACACCCTGGCTGATACATCCGAAGAATTCTTTGAATGTAAGAACTCTTCTGAGTAAGTAGTAGAAGAATGCAAATACTACTGTACAGAAAGCACCAAGAGCAAGAGCTGCAGATGCATCTGTGTTACCGAAAGCTTCCATGATGTTGAGACCTTCGCCAGCGAAGAATCCACCTACATATAACATGCAGAGTACGCAAGCAACGATCAGTACAACGATTGGAATAACAAGATCCATAACTTTACCGTTAGCGGAATCTTTTTCGAAGTTCTTAAGATCATCTTCTGTAGCTTCACCTTCTGGTGTAGAGAAGATACCTTTTGCTGCTAAAGAGTCAGCAACTTTCATAGGACCAAATTCGGATTTCTTTCTAAATGTTAAGAAGAATACCATAAAGATTGATAACATTGCATACAGGTTAAGTGGAATAGCCTGGATGAATGTCTGCATACCGGATAAAGATCCATCTTCTGGGAAGTAGGAAATAACGGATGCAGCCCAAGAAGAAATTGGCATGATTACGCAGAGTGGAGCGCCGATAGCGTCGATCTGGTATGCTAATTTTTCACGGGAAATTTTTGTTCTGTCAGTAACCGGTCTCATGATTGTACCTACTGCTAAGCAGTGGAAGTAATCGTCGATACTGAAGAATACACCTAAGATACCTGTTGCGAAAAGAACGGAAGCTCTGCTTTTAAGTTTGCTTGCTGCCCATTCGCCGTATGCTCTAGCGCCGCCGGCTTTAGTAACAAGAATTACTAAAATACCTAAGAAGCAGAGGAACAGGATCATACATGTGTTGTCTGCAAGTTTGCTGGACATGATGTCAACTGTTGTTGTAAGTACCCCAAAAGCACTTAATCCAGCTAATGCTGAGTAGATAATTGTTCCGGAAATAACACCTGCCAAAAGGGAGAATACTACTTCCTTAGTGATCAGAGCAAGAACAATAGCTACAATTGGTGGAATAATTGATAGAATCCCCGCATCTACCATAATAAATACCTCCTGTGTATTATGTTTTGCCTAACAATTCGATTGCAAAGAGATTGTAACACAAATATATTTAAAGTAAATATGCAAATGAAAAATAAAAGAAAACTGTGAATAATTACCAAAAAGTAACTAGGGTAAAATGTACAAAACAGACAAAAATAGTACAGGTGGAACACTGGTACGCGCACATGTGTGCGCTGCTAAAAGACACTGTGTACAGAAGAGAAAACAATTGATTAAAATAGACAAAAAAAATACATGTTTATTGTTGAAAAATACAAGTTGACTAATGGGTTACCAAATGGTAACATACAGGAGAACTGAATATTGCAGACAATAGAGGCGCAACTTATTGGGTAGTTTCGATTGATAAGGAACTTCACTTCCAGTACCGAAACGAAGGAGTAAGCTGCCGAAAGGGAAGATCGGTGAATGGATCTTTCACTTGGGATAGGAACGTACAGTCCCTATACTGTCATGATATCATGGAGCACTATTGGTAAATCATTACTAACGAATATTTAGTTGATTTGCTGATAGTATTTTTTTTGCCTTAGTTAATTCCTTTTTTGATTTTCCAAAACTTCCATGATGCGTGGAGCGCTATTTTATTATATAATTATAGTACAATGTTTTTACGCACATAAAACACACATTGAAAAGGTATTTTTAAGGAGGAACAAACAATGAAATCAGTAATCAGACTCAGAATGAGCGCACACGATGCACACTACGGCGGAAACCTGGTAGACGGAGCTAGAATGCTCGGTTTATTTGGTGATGTTGCAACAGAACTTCTTATCTTAAACGATGGCGATGAAGGTCTGTTCAAAGCATACGACGAAGTAGAATTCATGGCACCTGTATTTGCAGGCGATTACATTGAAGCAGTAGGCGAAATCGTTTCCTGCGGAAACACATCTAGAAAAATGGTATTTGAAGCTCGTAAAGTTATCGTACCAAGACCAGACATCAACGATTCAGCTTGTGATGTATTAGAAGAACCTATCGTTGTTTGCCGTGCTAGCGGAACATGCGTAGTACCAAAGGACAAACAGCGTAAGTAATTCTGTAAAAGAACACTTCTTATCTTTATACGGTAGAAGTGCGCGGTCAATGGGGTAGCGACAATGATTATGAAGCGCTATTCATTAAAGAAAAAACCGCTTTGATGAATAGCGCTATTTTTGACTAAGGAAGAAAAATAAACAATTTTTCAGATTTAAGTTAGAACATTATAAAATTGATTATAAAAAATATAATAGAAACGGGGGACCAAAACAATGGAAAAATTGATCATCACTGCTTGTATCTGCGGCGCTGAAGTTACAAAAGAACATAACCCAGCAGTTCCTTATACAGTAGAAGAAATCGCAAGAGAAGCAAAAAGTGCTTACGACGCTGGCGCATCCATCATCCACCTTCATGTAAGAACAGATGACGGAACACCAACACAGGACAAAGATCGTTTCGAAGCTTGCATGAATGCAATCAAAGAAGTATGTCCAGACGTAATCATCCAGCCATCTACAGGTGGTGCGGTTGGTATGAGCAACGAAGAACGTCTTGCTCCAACACAGTTAAGACCAGAAATGGCAACACTTGACTGCGGTACATGTAACTTCGGTGGAGACGAAATCTTCGTTAATACAGAAAATATGATCATCGACTTCGCAAACACAATGAACGAATATGGCATCAAACCAGAAATCGAAGTATTCGACAAAGGTATGATCGATATGGCAAAACGCTTACATAAAAAAGGTTACATCAAAGCTCCAATGCACTTTGACTTCGTTATGGGTGTTAACGGCGGTATCTCCGGTGAACCAAGAGATCTTATCTTCATGGTAGAAAGTATCCCAGCTGGTTCCACATGGACAGTATCCGGCGTAGGTAGAGCAGAATACCCAATGGTAACAATGGGTATCATGATGGGCGGCCATGTACGTGTTGGTTTCGAAGATAACGTATATATCGAAAAAGGCAAACTTGCTACATCAAACGGCGAAATGGTAGAAAAAGTTGTAAGAATCGCAAAAGAACTTGGCAGACCAATCGCTACACCAGCAGAAGCTAGAGAAATCTTAGGATTAGCTCAGAGATAATCTCAGCAGAAGCAAAAACATCTGGTTAACCCAGAGATAACAACAGTTGCTAAAAAAGGATTCGGTTTATGAAGATTAAACCCTGACAATCGATTGCAACTTAAACCGAATCCTTTTGCAAAATAAAACCGAATATAAAAACACATTTAATAAGGTAGAAACTACTATCAGGAGGATGTTTAATTATGGAAAAATTAGTTGGAAACAAATATGGTATTCACCGTGTTATTGAGCCACAGGGCGTTTTAACACAGGCAGCTCAGAAAATCGACAACGACATGACAAAAAGATATTCTAACGAAATCATTTGTGATGTTATCTCTTTAAATGTTGACTCCGCTTCCTTTACACAGATCGAAGAAGCTTGTGGCGGAGACGTAGAAAAAATCAAAGAAATGATCTTAAGCATCGTTAACGAACGTGGTAAAATGCAGAACCCAGTAACAGGTTCCGGCGGTATGTTCATCGGTAAAGTAGCTTACATCGGCGAAGACCTTGATATCGACATCAAAGTTGGTGACAAGATTGCTTCCTTAGTATCTCTTTCCATGACTCCACTCAAAATTGATGAAATCATCGAAATCCATCCAGAAATCGACCGTGTAGACATCAAAGGTCAGGCTGTATTATTCGAATCTGCATTATATGCAAAATTACCAGAAGACTTAAGCGAACCTTTAGCATTAGCAGCTCTTGACGTTGCAGGTGCTCCAGCTCAGACAGCTAAATTAGTAAAACCAGGCCAGAGCGTTCTGATCCTTGGTGGTGCTGGTAAATCCGGTATCCTTTGCTGCTACGAAGCTATGAAACGTGTTGGACCAACAGGTCGTGTAGTAGCTATGGACTACAGCCAGGCTGGTATCGATGAATTATTAAAACTTGGTGTTTGCCACGAAGCATTCCAGGCTTCTGCAGCTCTTCCAGTAGACGTATTAGAAAAAGCTTTAGCAGCTAACGGCGGCAAAGAATACGATGTAGCAATCTGCTGCGTAAACGTAAACAACTGTGAAATGTCTGCAATCCTTCCAGTACATGATGGTGGTATCGTATACTTCTTCTCCATGGCAACAAGCTTTACAAAAGCAGCTCTTGGTGCAGAAGGTGTTGGTAAAGACATCGACATGATCATCGGTAATGGTTATACAAAAGGCCATGCAGAAATCACACTTCAGGAATTAAGAGAAAACGAAGCAATCAGAAATCTCTTTGACCAGAAATACGTATAATAATTTATCCTGCAGAGCAGTTTAAATTTTTATCAAAATGATAATAATAAGGAGAGAAAGGTGGGGGCCTTTCTCTCCATAAGCAAAAAACTATTGAAAATAAAACTTTTTTAGGAGAACAAAAAAATGACATTAAGCAGAGAAACAGGTTTATTCAAAGATGTTCCAGCTGAACTTTGGAATGACTGGCATTGGCAGTTACAGAACAGAATCGAAACAATCGATGACTTAAAGAAATTCGTTACATTAACACCAGAAGAAGAAGACGGCGTTATCAAATGTCTCGATGCTCTTCGTATGGCTATCACACCATACTACTTATCACTGATCGATCTTGACAATCCAGACGATCCAGTTCGTAAACAGGCTATTCCAACAGAAAAAGAATTATATCATTCTGCAGCTGACTTAGAAGATCCATTACACGAAGATACAGACTCTTCTGTACCAGGTTTAACACACCGTTATCCAGACCGTGTACTTTTCTTAGTAACAGACCAGTGCTCTATGTACTGCCGTCACTGTACAAGAAGACGTTTCGCTGGCCAGAACGATGGTTCCGTTCCAGAAGATCAGGTAGAACAGTGCTTAGAATATGTACGTAATCATCCAGAAGTACGTGACGTATTATTATCTGGTGGTGACGCTCTTTGCATCAGCGATGAAAAACTTGAATACATCATCTCTAACTTACGTGCAATTCCACACGTAGAAATCATCCGTATCGGTTCTAGAACACCTGTAGTTATGCCACAGCGTATTACAGATGAACTGTGCGATATGCTTAAAAAATATCACCCAATCTGGTTAAACACACACTTCAACCATCCACAGGAAGTTACTCCAGAAGCAGCTGAAGCTTGTGCTAAACTTGCAAACGCAGGTGTTCCATTAGGAAACCAGACAGTATTATTAGCAGGCGTTAACGATTGTGTACACGTAATGAAAGAACTTGTTCACAAATTAGTTAAAATGCGTGTTCGCCCATACTACATCTACCAGTGTGACCTTTCCCTTGGTTTAGAGCACTTCCGTACTCCAGTATCCAAAGGTATCGAAATCATCGAAGGTCTTCGTGGTCATACATCTGGTTACGCAGTACCAACATTCGTAGTAGATGCTCCAGGCGGCGGCGGAAAAACACCAGTTATGCCTAACTACGTTATCTCTCAGACACCAGGTAAAGTTATTCTTCGTAACTACGAAGGTGTTATCACAACTTACACAGAACCAGATCATTACGCTCCATCTTGCAAATGTGATGTTTGCACAGGCAAGAAGAAAGTTAATGTTGGTGGTGTAGCAGCTCTTGAACAGGGCTTACAGATGACAATCGAACCAGCTGACTTAGCACGTGTTCGTCGTCATGGTCACTAAGATCAACTCAAAAAGAGAATAGATCAGTAAAAATTAAAATAACAGACAAGCATGGAAACCGAAAGGTTTCCCTGCTTTGCTGTAAAACTTCACTATTTATAAGTTGAAAGGAGTTACTCAGGTATGAGCAAACTTGGATTAAACCAGGAATTGATCGTAAAAGCTAGAGCATCAGCTGCAAAAGTTGCACAGGATGTTCAGTCTTTCATCGATGAACATACAACTGTAACAGTTGAAAGAGCTGTTTGCCGTCTGTTAGGAATCGACGGTGTAAACGAAGTAGAAGTTCCACTTCCAAACGTTGTTGTAGATCACTTAAAAGATAATGGCGCACTTTCCGGCGGTGTTGCATTCTACGTAGGTAATGCAATGGTAGCACTTGGCGTTGGACCACAGGAAGTAGCAGAAAAAGTTGCTACAGGCGAAGTTGACCTTACAAAACTTCCAGTAGCATCTGAAGAAGAAATCAAAGCAGCAATTATGCCAATCGCAGAAGCTACAACAGCTAGAGTTGCAGCTAACGTTGCTAAGAGAAACGAATATTTAGCAAACTTTGGTGGTGACAAAGAAGGTCCATACCTTTACCTCATCGTTGCTACAGGTAATATCTACGAAGATATTACACAGGCAGTTGCAGCTGCTAAACAGGGTGCAGACGTTATCGCTGTTATCCGTACAACAGGTCAGTCCTTATTAGACTATGTACCATACGGTGCAACAACAGAAGGTTTCGGTGGAACATATGCAACACAGGAAAACTTCCGTTTAATGCGTGCAGCACTTGATGAAGTTGGCGAAGAATTAGGTCGTTATATCCGTCTTTGTAACTACTGTTCCGGTCTTTGTATGCCGGAAATCGCAGCAATGGGTGCAATTGAAAGACTTGACGTTATGTTAAATGACGCTTTATATGGTATCTTATTCCGCGATATTAACATGCAGAGAACATTGGTTGACCAGTATTTCTCACGTGTAATTAACAGCTATGCGGGCGTTATCATTAACTCCGGTGAAGATAACTACTTAACAACAGCAGATGCTGTAGAAGAAGCTCATACTGTACTTGCATCTCAGTTCTTAAATGAACAGTTTGCATTATGTGCAGGTTTACCGGAAGAACAGCAGGGCTTAGGTCATGCATTTGAAATCACTCCGGATTTAGAAAACGGATTCTTATATGAA
>JAZQSD010000143.1:0-4017 GCA_045629925.1 Eubacterium sp. | reverse complement strand
CCACAGCGTGTGGTTGTTCCAGAATGTACAAATCCAAGCATGATGCGTGCTGCTGTTAAGGCTGCAGCAGATGGGCTTGCAAAGGTTACTTTTGTTGGTGATGCAGTAAAATGCAAAGAAGTTGCTGCTGAAAATGAGATTGATTTATCTGGTGTTACTATTGCAGATATCAACGATGCGGCTTATCAGGCAGAATTGGTAGAAAGATTTGGTCAGCTTCCAAGAAGAGGCTTCAGCCCAAAATCTGTTGCAAAGCGTGTTTCCAACCCACTTTACATGGCACTTCTTATGGAAGCAGTTGGCGATGCTGACTGTACATTCGGTGGTCTTGATACAACAACAACAGAGTTCGTAATGGCTACACAGGGTATCTTAGGATTGGCTCCAGGCGTTACATCTCCATCCGGACTTTTAATTATGGAAATCGAAGGCTACGAAGGAAGCCAGGGCAACATCTTCGGATGCTCCGACGGCGCTATCAATACAGAGCCAACAGCAGATCAGCTTGCTGGTATTGCACTTTCCAGCTGTGACACATTTACAGCACTGACAGGAAGAGAAGCACAGTGTGCATTCCTTTCCTACTCTACAGACGGAAGTGGACAGAGCCCATCTGTATTTAAAGTTCGTGAAGGTCTTGCAAAAGCACAGACACTTCGTCCTGACTTAAAGATTGATGGCGAATTCCAGGCAGATGCAGCTATCGTAGAACGAGTAGCTGCGAAAAAAGTAAAACGTGAAAGCGCAGTAGCTGGTAAAGCAAACGTGCTTATTTTCCCAGATGCAGCGGCTTGTAATATTGCAACAAAATTAATCCAGCAGTTTGCTCCAGGACAGAGCTACGGTCCAGTATACCAGGGATTCGGTCAGCCAGTACTTGACTGCTCCCGCGGTGATACAGAAGACAGAATCTACAACAACGTAGCATTCTGTAGCGTAATGGCAGCATCTGTAAGTAAATAGATTAAATTGACAGAAAGAGAGAGGAAAACACAATGAGCTTTAGTGACAACATGCCAAAACTGAAACCATTTAGCAGAAGTGTTTCTATCATCGGTGTAGGCGCAACACCTTTTATCCGTATCTTAGATGACCCATCTGTAGATGGTATGAACGAACCAGAATTATTCGCATACGCAGCACGTGATGCTATGAAAGACGCTGGCGTAGATGCTAAAGATATCGAATTCTATATTCACGGACAGGCAGGTCCTGGCTGGACATCCAACTTTGCAACACCAAATATGCACGTTGCAAACTGGTTTGGTATGAAGGGCAAAGGTTCCTACCACCACAGCGAAGCTTGTGCAACTGCTTATGTTGGTCTTGAGACAGCAGTACAGCTTGTAGCTTCCGGCCAGTATGACATGGTATTAAGTGGTTGCGTGGAAACACCTTACTCCATCGCATACCCAACAAGAATCTTAACAAAACGTCGTTTCGGTACAGATGCGATTTTCCACGAAGTATTAGCTTCCACACAGTGTAGAGATTACACAACATTTACACGTGGTTCCTTGCCATTCAACTCTGAATCCTGGTTAGATTACTACGCAAAAGAAAATGGACTTAGCATGGAAGATGTAGATGCATGTATGACAAATTTATCCATCAATTGTCGCCGTGCAGCTGCTTTAAATCCATTATCTACAATTACAAATGATACATATGAAGAATTAGCAGCAAAAGCTGGCATGGATTCTGCACAGGAATACCTTCACTCTAAATTCAACCCACTCATTGGTAAATACATGAGAGGTGCTAACTTCGAACAGCGTTGTGATGGTGCTGCAGCAATCATTGTTTGCCCAACAGAATTGGCATATAAGTACACAGATCATCCAGTAGAAGTTCTTACAATCGGTCACTCTAACGTAGAAGCTTCCAACCCAAGAAACGAAATGATCGGTACTGCAAATGCATACAAACAGATGAAAGAACTGACAGGCCTTACAGGTGCTGACATGGATCTGTTCATGACAAACGATTTCTACAATCAGTCCGAATTCCTGGCTGCAGAACTTTGCGAATACCTTCCTAAGGGAGAAGGCTGGGCTTACACAAGAGACGGACGCATCGCATTTGACGGTGACCGTCCAGTTAACTCCAACGGTGGCCGTTGCCAGTATGGTCATGCGGCAGCAGCTTCCGGTCTCCATGATATTTATGAAGCAGTTCACCAGATGCGTGGTGATGCTGGCGCAACACAGATCAAACATGATGTAAAACGTGCAATGATCCGTGGTTTCGGCGGCAGCCAGAACGTAATCAGCGCAATTCTGGAGAGAAAGTAGGAGAGGAGGAGAATGATAATGACAAAATATGATTTAAAACCAATTGTAAAAACATTTTATGATGCATTAGAAGAAGGAACTATCCTTGGTCGTAAATGTGAAAGATGCGGACATATCGAATTCCCTCCATTTCTTTGCTGCAACGAATGCGGCTGCTTAGATACTGAGTGGATTGATATGACAAATATGAGAGGTGTGGTAAAAGCTGCGCTTCCAACACGAGGAGCTTTCGGTGATCCTGATTTCAGAAACGAACACGGCGATTACTTTGCAGTAGAAATCCACGTGGAAGGTGTTGATCCATTCAACTCCAGCTTGTTACATGTAGATTACGACAAATACGCAGAATTTGACAAATATATCGACGAAAATGAAGTATGGGTAAAACCATTCATTTTCCAGGATGAAGACGTAAAAGTTGTTTCTTGGGAACTGGTAGAAGATAACGAATTCAAGAAAATGCCAGAAATCAAGAAAGAAGCTCCTAAAGCAGAAGCAGCTCCTGCAACAAAGGCAGCAACTCCAGCTGTAGACGTAGCCAATGATGCAACAGCACAGGCAGTTATCGCAGCGGCAGCAGATGCTTACGGTGTAGATGAGTCTGAAATCGCTCTTGGAACAGACATCAGAGAAGAACTTTCCAACGAGTCTATGAAGATGATCGTAATGATCTCCACAATCGAAGACGAACTGAACGTAACAATCGAAATCCAGGAAGCAAGCCTCCTGAACACAATCGCTGACTTTGTTAACGTTGTAAAGGAAAGACTTGGAGAAGACGCAATCTCTGCAGATGCTCCTGTTGCTTGTGACTGCGGATGCAGTGCAGCACCAACATGTGGTGGCGCAGAAGAAATCGACGATGTTGCGCAGGCAGTCATCGATGCAGCAGCAGATGCTTATGGTGTAGATGCTTCTGAAATCAAACTTTCCACAGACATTAGAGAAGAACTTTCCAACGAATCCATGAAGATGATCGTAATGATCTCTACAATCGAAGACGAACTGAATGTAACAATCGAAATTCAGGAAGCAAGTCTTCTTAACACAATCGCTGATTTCGTAGGAAAAGTACGTGAAAGATTATAAGATACCCCCTATATACTCATTTCTGTGAAAGATTAGCAAAAACTGCTGTCAGGTTTATGACCCGGCAGCAGTTTTGTTTATTTCTATTTATTTAATTCATAAGACATGATTAGATAATGTCTTTCTTTAGTTCTCTATATTTTCTATATGCCAGCAGACGTTTCATTTGTGCATCCAAAACAGAATCACTGGCATCGCTAGTTTCTAAAATAGTGTAGTAGGGCTCTAAGATGTCCTCTATTGTGCAATCTAAAGCGAGACTAAGCCTGTATAGACTGTCGCCTTTCATGGAGGTTACCTGTTTGTGTCCCTGCTCATAGTCCTGGATGGAACGAAAATTTAATCCCGTTAATTCGGATAATTGTCTTCTCGAAAATCCCTTTTGTTCCCGCAATTCTTTTAATCCCATATTAGATAGTCCTTTCACAATACTAATATGATTATACGTATATTCGCGTACAAAAACAAGGAAAATGGGAAGATTATATTGAATTACAGGCCAATATATGCTAGAATGCACTTAGGCAAAAGAGGTTAGATATCCGTTGGATATACGCACGAAAAGCCCACGAGGTGCTGACTCGTGGGTTTTTCTATTCCGTTTTTGGCGAGGCGGCTTAGACCTCAGGCTCGT
>JAZQSD010000142.1:0-7119 GCA_045629925.1 Eubacterium sp. | reverse complement strand
AAATCATCGCTTAATCCTGCTTTTCTTGTATCTGTATATAAAATCGCATCCACGTAAAAGTTCTGTCCATTTTCATTTTCTTCTGGAAAAACTCCATGTTTCGCAAACACTTCCAAATCTTTGATAACAATTTTATCCATGTAAAATGGCCTCCATCATCTTAACCGCATGTACATTTTCTTTCACATCGTGAACCCTGACAAAACCGCACCCCTTCACTACTGCCAATGCTGTTGTTGCAATGGTCGCAGCACCTCGTTCATGAGTCGGTATATCCAAAGTCAATCCGATCACAGTTTTTTTAGATACTCCAAGGAGTATTGGATATCCCAACACCTTAAATCGTTCCAACTGGTTCAAAACCTTGATATTCTGCTGATAGTTTTTTCCAAACCCTACACCTGGATCCAAAATGATCCGGCTCTTATCAACCCCATGGGAAAGTGCCATTTCCACAGATTCAGTCAAATCTCTGATTACATCTTGTACAAAGTCTTCATATTCAACATTGTCGCGATTGTGCATCAGACAGCATGCAACTTTATGTTCTGCAATCACATCTGCCATGGCGGCGTCGTATTTTAAGCCCCAGATATCGTTAATCAGATCTGCACCGGCTATAATCCCTGCTTCTGCCACTTGCGACTTATAAGTATCCAGGGAAATCGGAATATCAAAACGTTTTTTAATACCTTCAATCACTGGAGCAACCCTATGAATTTCTTCCTGCACAGATATCTGGCTATAGCCTGGTCTTGTAGATTCTCCACCGATATCAATAATATCAGCGCCTTCTAGCACCATCTGTTCTACCCGATGAAGTGCCACATCCACACAATCGTACTTTCCCCCATCCGAAAAAGAATCTGGCGTAACGTTTAAAATCCCCATCACATATGTATGGTTATTTGTATCAAAATCTCTGTTTCCAATTCTCATAATTAACTCTCTACTGTATGATTCATCTCTTCTTCAGACCACTTGCAAGTATCCTTTGCCTGACAGGCAAAGCACAATCTGCAGTCGTGATCTGCTTTCATAATGTAGTATTCCAGATTTTTGCAGTCTTCTGAATATTCACCCTGAGAATGTTCAGAAACCACATCCAAAATCTGTGGTTCCCATTCTGTTGGAACCTGTATATCTGATAATATCTCTTTCACAAGAGGAATTCCTGCCACAGAATGATGGATTCCCGTTTCATACTGGGCCACTCGGCCAAGATCATGCAAAAGTGCGCATGTATAGATAAGATCTTTCATCTCTTCTTTCTCTTCGCGCCACTCAGGATAATTCATCTGTGGCCGCATGGTCCAGACTTTTGCCATTCCGTCCATTCTGTCTTCCAGATAATAGATCCAGGCCATACGAGCCACATCTATTCCATGCTCCAAATGGTGTCTGCAATAAATGCGTGACGCTTCTAAAACTTTTATTTTCTCCATTACTTCCACAAACAATGGATGTTTTAAAACTCGATCTGTATATTTCATAAAATCTCTCTCAATAATCTGCTATTACAACTTTTTTATTTCATCCAAAAACGTTCAAGAGGAATATCACCTTCTGGATTTCCCTTTGTCGCCTCTTCGTACGCAGCCTTTAACTCTTTCAGATAAGAAAGGGAACCAAAGGCTACTACTACACCGTCTATAACCTGAGCAAATTCAATCGCTGTTTCCACCGCTTGCTTAATACTAGCGCATTCGTATGCCTTCACATCCAAATCCAACAATTCATCACATAATTCTCTCGCTTCTAGGGCACGAGGATTGTCTGGCGTTACGCAATATACAATATCGCCTTCGGAAAACATGATTTCAATCATATCTTCATAATCCTTGTCTTCAAAAACTCCCATGATATAGATAACCTTCTGTCCTTTCAGACAATCATCTATCGTACAGCGAAGTTTCTTTACGGCATCCACATTGTGGGCTCCATCAATGTAAAAATCCGGTTCACTTCCTAGTAGCTGAAATCTGCCTGGCCATTTTGCAGATGCCAATCCTTCTCTGACAGCATCTTCTGATATTATAAAATGTTCCTTCAAACAATCTATAACATCCAAAGTCAAGGCCGCATTCTGTCTCTGAAAAACACCTTGCAATGATAACAACAGATTATTTCTATCTTTATAAGAAAAATAATTCCCCACCATCAAATCTGACTCTCTATCAGGCAAATCTATCTTTGAGAAATCAGAAAAAACAATCTTTGATTTCTGATTGCATGCTTTTTCTAAAATTACGTTTGCCACTTCCTCTGGTTGCCAAGTGGAAACAACAGGGCACCCCTGTTTAATGATTCCAGCTTTTACCAAAGCAATATCGGCAATGGTTTTCCCTAAAAATCCTACGTGGTCTCTACTGATAGAAGTAATAACACTAACTAGCGGTGCTGAAATAATGTTTGTGGCATCTGTCTCGCCACCCATCCCCACTTCAACAACGCAAACGTCTGGTTTTTTCGAAGAAAACCACAAGAAAGCAGACGCAGTCTCCACTTCAAATCTTGTTGGATGTGGAAATCCATTATCTACCATCTTTTCACAGGCTTTTTTTACCACAGCAAAAACCTGTGACAGTTCTTCTTTTTCAATCGGATTCTCATCGTATAAGAATTCCTCTTCGTAGCAAAACACATCAGGCGTAGCGAATCTGCATACATGATATCCTGCCTGCATAAAAATGGATGCTAAAAATGCTGAAGTGGAACCTTTACCATTGGTTCCTGCAATATGAATGATCGGTAATGTATCCTGTACATTGCCCAATTCTTCCATTAGCATCCGAATACTATCAAGCCCCATCACACTGCCGTATTTTTTTGTCTCTTCTAAAAAATCCATCGCTTCCTGATAGTTCATGATGAAAGCTCCTTTTCACATATCAAACAATTTATTTTACCACGCAACAGAGTATAGAGTCTATATCCTTTTGCCCACAGGCAAAAAAAGCTCCTCACATTTCTGTGAGGAGCTGATAAATCAAATTTATTAAATTTGCTTTAGATTAGATTAAACCACCAATCTGTAAGAATAATGGAGCAAATACTACAGCAACGATTGTCATAAGTTTGATTAAGATGTTGATAGATGGACCTGATGTATCTTTGAATGGGTCACCTACTGTATCACCAACAACTGCTGCTTTGTGTGGTTCAGAACCTTTACCACCGTGTGCGCCACCTTCGATGTGTTTCTTAGCATTATCCCATGCACCACCAGCGTTGGACATGAAGATCGCAAGCATAACACCTGTTACAAGTGCACCAGCTAAGCATCCGCCAAGAGCTGCAGGTCCTAAGATAACACCAACAAGAATTGGAGCAACGATAGCGATAACACCTGGAACTACCATTTCTTTCAGAGCTGCCTGTGTAGAGATAGCTACACATCTCTTATGGTCAGCTTTGCTTGTACCTTCAAGGATACCTTTGTCTTCTCTAAACTGACGACGAACTTCTTCAATCATCTTGTTAGCTGCTTTGGATACAGCTTCCATTGTGATAGAGGAGAAAAGGAATGGTAACATACCACCGATGAACAGACCAGCGATAACTGTTGGTTCAAGGATGGAGATTGCTGTTAACTGTACAGACTGAGAATATGTAACGAACAGAGCAAGTGCTGTTAAAGCTGCAGAACCGATTGCGAAACCTTTACCGATTGCTGCTGTTGTGTTACCTACAGCATCAAGAGAGTCTGTAATGTTACGAACGTCTTTTTCTAATCCAGACATTTCAGCGATACCACCAGCATTATCAGAGATTGGACCGTAAGCATCTACTGCTACTGTAGAACCTGTTGTTGCAAGCATACCTACAGCTGCAAGAGCGATACCGTATACACCAACTGTCTGGTAAGCAACGATGATAGCTACTGCGATAAGGATCAGTGGAATAGCACAAGACTGCATACCTACTGCAAGACCGCTGATGATGTTTGTAGCGGAACCTGTTTCAGACTGAGCTGCAATCTTCTTAACATGTCTGTAATGATCAGATGTATACCATTCTGTGATCTTACCGATTAATAAACCAACAACCAGACCAGCAACGATAGCAACGAATGGTTTCATAGAACCAAGCATTACTTTAGAAAGAACTGCTGCTAAAACGATTGTGATGATGTAAGAAACATATTCACCTGTGTTAAGAGCTTTCTGTGGGTCACCACCGTCTTTACCACGAACGAAGAAGATACCGATGATAGAAGCTACGATACCTACTGCAGAAAGTACTAATGGATAGAAAGCTGCTGCTAATGTATCAACACCGCCAAATAAAGCTGCGGAAGCAATACCTAATGTAATTGCAGAGATAATAGAACCTACATAAGATTCGAAAAGGTCAGCACCCATACCAGCAACGTCACCTACGTTGTCACCTACGTTATCAGCGATTGTAGCTGGGTTACGTGGATCATCTTCTGGGATACCTGCTTCTACTTTACCTACTAAGTCAGCGCCAACGTCTGCAGCTTTTGTATAGATACCACCACCTACACGAGCAAATAAAGCTACGAAAGAAGCACCTAAGCTGAAACCGAATAAGATGTCAGCATTTTTTGTTACAAGGTAAATTAAAGAAACACCGAAAAGGCCAAGACCAACTACGCAAAGACCCATAACTGCACCGCCACGGAAAGCGATTGCAAGAGCTGCTGCCATGCCTTTTTCTTTAGCTGCATTAGCTGTTCTAACGTTTGCTCTTGTAGCAACACTCATACCACAGTAACCTGCGATAATAGAGAAAATTGCACCGATTACGAAGCAAAGTGCTGTTGTCCAGCCAATGAAAAATCCTACAGCTAAGAATACAATAACAATAATGATCGCTAAGATCTTGTATTCAGCTTTTAAGAATGCCTGTGCACCTTCATGAATAGCTGTTGCGATTTCTTTCATTCTGTCTGTGCCTTCTGGCTGTTTTTTGATGAAAGAAGCAAGAGCTGCTGCTACGAGAAGTGCAATGATACCGATGATTGGAACAATCCACATCAATGTTGTCATTTTTACATATCTCCCTTCAAAAAAATAAATTAAAATGTTATCTGTGCGCCAGTCTGTATCCAACTGAGCGCAACGAAAAGAAACCGGCAAATGTCGGTTCCAACGTCTGACGTGTATTCTATCACACGCCAAAGTAATATGTCAACCATTGTTAATTTTTATACACTCTATTTTTTCACACCTTTACTGTCTCTTTTCCCGATGTGAAGTTTATTCAAGTGAACTTCTTTTTCATTTACAATAATCACATTATCCTGAGCTTCGTTCAGGATATAAACATTCACAAGCTCGTCTTTATCAGAAAGCTTGATTCCGCGAACACCCACAGCTGCTTTTCTCTTCTGTGGAATGTCAGATGCTGCAATTCTAAGGAACATATTCTTCTTAGACTGCATTACAAGCGTATCGGATTCTTTTACGATTGCTACCTGCACAACTTTGTCATCGTCAGCAAGTTTTGTTGCCGCTGTGGTACGTTTCGCCACATCAAATTCTGTGCCTTCTACTGTTTTGATCATACCAGTCTGGGTGGCAAACATTACCATCTGATCCTTGATCTCGCCTAAACTGAATATGCCAACCATTGTCTCAACACTGCTGGAGTAATTACTTACATTGTCAATCGGCACGCCTTTATCACGGAACTTACCAAACGGCAAGTCAAGAACCTTAACAGTATGCAGCTGTCCTGTATCTGTAAAGAGACAGAGCTTGTCCACGTTCATACATGGAATAATGTACTTATTCTCAGCATCTGCTGCTTCTTTGTTTCTCTCATAAGTAGAAACATCCACTGTCTTAGCATATCCAAAGCGATCCATGAGAACCACTACTGGCGCTTCTTCAATCTTCTTCTCTTCTAAAACAACTTCTTCTGCATTTTCGATCAAAGTCTTTCTTGGAACTGCGTAATTTTTCTTAAATTCTTTTAACTCTTTAATGATTACGCGAGCCATAGAAGCTCTGCTGCCGAGAACATCTTCGTAAAACGCAATGTTCTTTAAGGTTTCTTCATGTTCTTTTAAAAGTGCTTCAATCTCGAGACCGATCAGCTTATACAGACGCATCTGAAGAATCTCTGTCGCCTGACGTTCTGTAAAGTGGAGTTCCTTTGCCATCTTTTCAGAAATCTTAGATTTGAACTTAATTCCCTCTGTCACGCCATTTACCAGACATTCCTTCGCCTGTTTGATGCTTTTACTTCCGCGCAGAATTTCGATAATAAGATCAATCACATCGCAGGCCTTAATAAGACCTTCCTGAACTTCTTTCTTGTCAAGTGCTTTATCCAACAAAAACTTGTATTTTCTTGTTGCCAACTCGTACTGGAAGGATACATTGTGGCGAATAATCTGGAGCAGTCCCATTGTCTCTGGGCGTCCATCCGCAACCGCAAGCATATTTACACCAAAAGTGTCTTCCAATCGTGTCTTCTTATATAAAAGATTACAAAGCGCCTGTGGATCCGCACCCTTCTTAAGATCGATAACAATTCGGATTCCTTCTTTGGAAGACTGGTTAGAAATATCTACAATATCAGATGTCTTTTTGCTTTCAACTAACGCATAGACATCATTTAAAAACTTACCAATATTGGCACCAATCATTGGATAAGGAATCTCTGTAATGACAATACGTTCCTTGCCGCCTTTTGCCTTTTCAAATTCTACCTTGCCACGAATCTTGATCTTTCCATTTCCTGTTTCGTAGATAGACACAAGATCGTCTTTGTTGACAACAATACCTCCAGTTGGAAAATCCGGTCCTGGAATGATCTCCATCATCTCCTGAATGGAAATATCTGGATCTTTCATATAAGCGATCACTCCATCGATCACTTCGCCAAAATTGTGAGGTGGAATGCTTGTAGCCATACCTACTGCGATACCTTCTGCACCATTGATTAGAAGGTTTGGCACCTTAACAGGTAAAACTGCTGGCTCCTTCTCTGTAGCATCAAAGTTTGGCACAAAATCAACTACATTCTTATCTAAGTCTGCAAGATACGCTTCCTGTGTTAGCTTCTGCAATTTTGCCACTGTGTAACGCATAGCGGCAGCCCCATCCCCTTCGATAGAGCCGAAATTACCGTGACCGTCAATAA
>JAZQSD010000141.1:0-27165 GCA_045629925.1 Eubacterium sp. | reverse complement strand
TGTTCAATGTGATGTGCTGGATAAGATGCTAAATCCTCTGGTAAGTTTGAAATTGTAAATTTGCGTTCGATTTCCATGGAACTATCCCTTCGTTTGTGATACAATAACTAATTGTGTAAGAGTTATGGATATTATAAAGAGTGTTGCAAATGTCACACCGCATAATTCCATTATATGACAAAATATAACTGTAAAGGTTGCTCTTGTGTGTAGTCTATCACGAGAACACAGAAAAGGAAAGGAACCCTTTATGAAAAAGATCAGTGTTTTTTTAGCAGAAGGATTTGAAGAAATTGAAGCATTATCTGTTGTTGATATTTGCCGCAGAGCAGGAATTGAAGTTAAGACCGTGTCTGTAACTGGACATAAACAGGTGATGGGCGCCCACGGCATTGCTGTTCACGCGGATGAAGTGTATGACAATATTGATTTTAATGAGATGGATGGCATCGTGCTTCCAGGGGGAATGCCAGGCACACTGAATCTTGGTGCCCATGCAGGCGTGGTAGAACAGGTGAAAGCATTTGCGGCAGCAGGCAAGATGACAGCGGCAATCTGTGCAGCTCCATCAGTATTTGCGAAAGCGGGTATTTTGGATGGAAAGAAAGCAACTGTTTATCCTGGCTGTGAAGTGGATGAAACAGGGACCATCTGGACAGATGATTCAGTTGTGAAAACAGACAATATCATTACAGGAAAAGGTCCTGGCGTTGCGGCACTTTTTGCGCTTGAACTGATTGCTTATCTTATGGGAGATGCAGTAGCAGAAGAGGTTGGCGCAGGTCTGATGCTTCCATAAGAAAGACGCTGATATAATTTTTATAATAATAGAGAGTATAAAGAGAGAATTGAATATGAAACCAGAATTGACAACAAACGAAAAGAAATTTACATATGCGAAATATTTTGATAAGCCAATGGCAGAGATTCCGGCAGATAAACTGGCAATCTTAGAAGGTGGTCCGCTGGCAGAAGCAGATATGTTAAAGCTAACAGAAAGAGCGAGACTTTTTGAAGCAGGTTATTTGCCAGGGGAAACTGGTTACGGGATTATGGCTGACGGTACAGGATACGTAGCGAACCTTACTTATATGCCAGGTGTTACCACAGAGATGTTCGAGTGGTGGTTTGCATGGCATTGTCTGGAAGATTCCAGATATAAGATTTGGGATCCGGAAGACCATTATTATGCGCGCACACAGGATATGCGCACTGCTATGAACAAAGGCCTTCCAATGCGTGAACGTACTTGGGGCACAACCCATGAGGTTCGTGAAGATGTGGGAAACGGACCGGAGGATTTGATTATTGAATTTAAAAAACCATCTGAGATGGGATATCCTGAAGAACAGGTTGGTACAGCTGCATGTGCTACCATGATGTGTGCAAATGTTCACGGAACAGAGCCAGGAAAAGGAATGCCTGTAGTTATGACCCATATGGTTCGTGAAGTAGAAGGCGGCATCGAACTTCGCAGCCGTTTCTGGATGGGTTATCAGCTGTTGTGGGGAATGCCAATGAAGCAGACTCCAAAGGGATTTATAATTCCAGAGGAGGCAGCCAAAGCAGTTCTGCTTCATAACATGAAAGAATATTGCAATCTGGCAGAACTTCTCCCAATGATTTATGAAGAAGAGAAGGACAGATTCTAGGAAACAGAGGATTTATACTTCCTTTTCAGGTTGAGATAGTATATAATAGATGGACTTGTGTTGTTACAAGTTTGTAATTAGAGAAAAAAGACGAGGATACACAAATGCTTGAATTAAGAGATGTTTGTTTTACTGTTGCTGATGACAATGGTTCCGGCGACAAGGAAATTTTAAAAAATATTAATTTGGTAGTAGAAGATCGTTTTGTAGCTATTACAGGACCAAACGGTGGCGGCAAGTCTACACTGGCAAAGATCATCGCAGGTATCTACCAGCCTACATCCGGTCAGATTTTATTAGATGGTGTTGATATTACAAATATGAGCATCACAGAGAGAGCGAAAGCTGGCATCAGCTTTGCTTTCCAGCAGCCAGTTCGCTTCAAAGGTCTTACAGTTAAGGATCTTATCACACTGGCAGCAGGTAAGAAGATTGACATTACAGAAGCATGTTCTTACCTTTCTGAAGTAGGTCTTTGCGCAAAAGATTATATCAATCGTGAAGTAAATGAGAGCCTTTCCGGCGGTGAGTTGAAACGTATTGAGATCGCTATGATCATCGCTCGCGGAACAAAGCTTTCTATCTTCGATGAACCAGAGGCAGGTATCGACCTTTGGAGTTTCAACAACCTGATTCAGGTTTTCGAAACAATGCATGAAAAAATCAACGGTTCCATTATGATTATTTCACATCAGGAACGTATCTTAAATATTGCTGACAAGATTGTTGTAGTTGCTAACGGTACTGTTAAGAATTACGGCACAAAAGCAGAAGTGCTTCCAGATCTTCTCAGCACATCAGAAGCATGCAGCACACTGATGAATAAACTGGTGTAAGGAGGTAGTGATTATGGATGCAATTCAGAAACAGATGTTAGAGCAGGTTGCAGATCTGCACTCCGTTCCAGAAGGAGCGTACAATATCCGTTACAATGGCCAGTCTGCAGGAAGAGCTACAACAGCTAATATTGACATTGTGACAAAAACAGAAGAAGGTAAGCCAGGTATCGACATTATCGTTAAGCCAGGTACAAAGAAAGAAAGTCTTCACATCCCTGTAATTTTAAGCCAGAGCGGTTTGAAAGAAGTGGTGTACAATGATTTTTACATTGGTGATGACTGTGATATTACAATCGTAGCAGGCTGTGGTATCCACAATCCAGGAGAAGAAGCTTCCGAACATAACGGTATCCATTCTTTCCATGTTGGTAAAAATGCTCGTGTTCGATATGTTGAAAAACATTACGGACAGGGTGAAGGCACAGGTGAACGTATTTTAAATCCTGTAACAATCATTGAAATCGACGAAAATGGCCGTCTGGAGATGGATACTGTTCAGATCAAAGGTGTTACTTCTACAAAACGTAAGACAACTGCTACGTTAGCAGCAGGTGCTTCGCTTGAAGTAACAGAAAAACTGATGACACATGGTGATCAGTATGCTGAGACAGATTTCGTTATTGATATGAACGGAGAAGGCTGCAGTGCTAACGTGGTATCTCGTTCTGTAGCAAAAGAAAGATCCAAACAGTATTTCTTATCTAAGATCAACGGAAATGCAAAATGTACAGGTCACACAGCATGTGATGCCATCATTATGGATCAGGCATGTGTAATCGCAGAACCACAGCTGACAGCAAGCCATGTAGATGCTGCATTGATCCACGAAGCAGCAATCGGCAAGATTGCTGGCGAACAGCTGATCAAGCTGATGACACTTGGTCTTACTGAGGAAGAAGCAGAAGAACAGATCGTAAACGGCTTCCTGAAATAACAGAGAAGACGATTTGAAACATTTAAAATAAAAGAACATTAAAAAAGTGGAGATAAAATTGGCTCTTACAAACCTGGGAACGGTTTGCGCGAGGCAATTTTATCTCCACTTTTATATTTTTCTAAGTTGCAAGTGATTAAAAATGTCTTCTCTGTTATTTCAAGAATTTACCACAAATATTTATCAGGAATCCGTAGATAATAACTTCAGGATAAGCAATCGCATATCCTTTGAAATAAACAATTTCAATTTACGGAGGTAAGAAAAATGAGTCGTTCAAACTCAAACAGTACAAGTGTACCAGAAGCAAAAGGAGCAATGAACCGTTTTAAACAGGAAGTTGCGTCTGAATTAGGTATCAATCTGAAAGAAGGTTACAACGGTGATTTAACTTCCCGTGAAGCTGGTTCTATCGGCGGTGAAATGGTGAAGAAAATGATCCAGAGACAGGAAGAACAGATGTCTGGTAAGTAATTTGTGAAAAAGAGCTCCAAATGCTGAATTTATCGGTGTTTGAAGCTCTTTTTTTGTGTTGCATTTTAAAAAACTCTATGCTATAATTTCTTACTGATTGTAAGTAGCTGAAGTACGCTCTTTTTTACAAAATGCCGGATTTTAACTCCTTGGCAAGATTCGGTACTTTGGCAACTAAAGATTGTACAAAAGCATTTTATATAACTAGGAGGAATTTAGTAACAATGAGTGTACAGGTAGAAAATTTAGAAAAGAACATGGCTAAACTGACTATCGAAGTATCTGCTGAAGAATTAGAAAAAGCACTTCAGACAGCATACAACAGACAGAAAAAAGATATCGTGATCCAGGGCTTCCGTAAAGGTAAAGCACCACGTATGATGATCGAAAAAATGTATGGCGCAAACGTATTCTGTGATGAAGCAGCAAACATCCTTCTTCCAGAAGCATACGAAAACGCAGCAAAAGAAAGCGGTTTAGATATCGTTTCCAGACCAGCTCTCGAAATCGTTCAGTTAGAAAAAGGAAAAGCATTTATCTTTACAGCAGAAGTTGCTGTAAAACCAGAAGTTACTCTTGATAAATATGTTGGTGTAACTGTAACAAGAATCGATACAGAAGCAACAGCTGAAGAAATCGAAAAAGAAATCGCTTCTGAATTAGAAAAGAACGCTAGAACAATCGTTGTAGAAGACAGAGCAATCGAAAGCGGTGACACAGCTGTTATCGATTACGAAGGATTCTGTGATGGCGTTGCATTCGAAGGCGGAAAAGCTGAAAACCATCCATTAGTGATCGGTTCTAACTCTTTCATTCCAGGATTCGAAGATCAGCTTATCGGTAAAACAACTGGCGAAGAAACAGAAATCAACGTTACATTCCCAGAAGAATACCATTCTGCTGACTTAGCAGGCAAAGCTGCTGTATTTAAAATCAAAGTTAACGAAATCAAAACAAAAGTTGTTCCTGAATTAGATGAAGAATTCGTACAGGACGTTTCTGAATTTGATACAATCGACGAATACAAAGCTAGCATCAAAGAAAAAGTAGAAGCTAGAAAAGCTAGAGAAGCAAAATCTGAACAGACAGATGAAGCTATCAAGAAGATCGTTGATAAAGCAAAAATGGAAATTCCAGAATTAATGATCGAAACACAGTGTGAAGATATGATCAACCAGTTCGGCCAGCAGATGGCTCAGCAGGGATTCTCCATGCAGCAGTACATGCAGCTCACTGGAACAACACCAGCTCAGTTAAAAGAACAGGTTCGTGAAGAAGCAATCAGCCGTATCGAAACACAGCTTGTATTAGAAAAAATCGCTAACCTTGAATCCATCACAGTATCTGACGAAGAATTAGACGCAGAACTTGCTAAGATGGCTGAAATGTACAAGATGGAATTAGCTCAGTTACAGAGCTACATGGGTGCTGAAGAAAAAGAAGCTATGAGAAAAGACATGGCTGAACAGAAAACAGTACAGTTCATCATGGACAGCGTAAAATACAGAGCAAAAGCTAAATCTAAGAAAGAAAAAGAAGCAGAAGCTGAAACTACAGAAGAGTAAATAGCAGATTTTACATAATCTGTACATCCACTTTTTATGTATGCAAAGCAACGAGGGGATTTGTCATACAAATCCCCTTTCATTATTATAGAAATTCATGATTAGGAGGTTAAGATTATGAGTTTAGTACCTTACGTTGTTGAACAGACAAGCCGCGGAGAACGTAATTACGATATTTTCTCCCGACTTTTAAAAGACAGAATTATTTTCCTTGGTGAGGAAGTGAACGAGACAACAGCTAGCCTTGTTGTTGCACAGCTTCTTTTCTTAGAATCTGAAGACCCAGGAAAAGATATCCATTTATACATCAACTCTCCAGGTGGAATGGTTACTGCAGGTATGGCGATCTACGATACAATGCAGTATATTAAATGTGATGTATGCACAACTTGCATCGGACTTGCAGCAAGCATGGGTGCGTTCCTTCTGGCTGGCGGCACAAAGGGCAAACGTTTTGCGCTTCCAAATGCAGAAGTTATGATCCACCAGCCATCCGGCGGTGCAAGAGGACAGGCAACAGATATTCAGATCGTTGCTGAAAACATCTTAAGAACAAAAGAACGTCTCAACAGAATCCTTGCAGAAAACACAGGAAAACCTGTAGAAGTTGTTGCTGCAGATACTGAGAGAGATTACTTTATGACTGCTGATGAAGCTTTAGAATACGGTCTGATTGACGCTGTTATCAGAGAACGTCAGTAGTATTAGATTTCCGCCAGGCAATATTAGGCGGATGATTAGAAAGGAATTAAAAGATGGCAGGAAAATCCAACGGAGGAGACAGAATCCGCTGTTCATTTTGTGATAAGACACAGGAGCAGGTTCGCAAGTTAATAGTTGGGCCAAAGGGCGTGTACATCTGTGATGAATGTGTAGATATTTGTCTGGAGATTATCGAGGAAGAACTGGAAGAGTATACTCCAGCGCAGGATATGGATATCAATCTTCTGAAACCAGAAGAGTTGAAAAACTTTCTTGATGATTACGTAATTGGTCAGGAAGAAGCGAAAAAAGTGCTTTCTGTTGCGGTTTACAACCATTACAAAAGAGTATTGGCAGGCAAAGATACAGATGTGGAACTACAGAAGAGTAACATCTTAATGCTGGGGCCAACTGGTTCCGGTAAGACACTTTTGGCTCAGACCCTTGCCAAGATTTTGAACGTACCATTTGCAATTGCAGATGCAACCACTCTCACAGAAGCTGGTTATGTTGGTGAAGACGTAGAAAATATTCTGCTGAAGATCATCCAGGCTGCTGATTATGATGTGGAAAAAGCGCAGTACGGCATTATCTATATTGACGAGATTGATAAGATTACAAGAAAGTCAGAGAACGTTTCCATCACACGTGATGTGTCCGGTGAAGGCGTTCAGCAGGCGCTCTTGAAGATTTTAGAAGGAACACTTGCCTCTGTTCCACCACAGGGTGGAAGAAAGCATCCACAGCAGGAGTTGATCCAGATTGATACAACGAATATCTTGTTTGTTTGTGGCGGTGCTTTTGAAGGCATTGATAAGATCATTGAATCCAGAATGGATCAGAAATCCATCGGTTTTAATGGTGAGATCGCATTAAAGAACGAGAAGAATGTGGGAGAACTTTTGAAAGAGATCATGCCACAGGATCTGGTGAAGTTTGGTTTGATTCCAGAGTTTGTAGGCCGAGTTCCTGTAACAGTTTCTCTGGATTCTCTTGATAAAGAGGCACTTATGAGAATCCTTCAGGAGCCAAAGAATTCTTTGGTAAAACAGTACGAAAAACTGTTTGCTCTTGATGGCGTTGACCTTGTGTTTGAACAGGAGGCTTTAGAGGCCATTGCGGATAAGTCATTAGAGAGAAAAACTGGTGCTCGTGGTCTTCGTGCGATTGTTGAAAAGACTTTATTAGATTTAATGTATCGTATTCCATCCGATGAAAACATTGTAAAATGTACTGTTACAAAAGAGACAGTGGAGAATGGAAAAGAAGCTTTGGTTGAGTACAAAGATGGAAGCACAAATCCACTGTGGAAGAGTGCTTAAGATTTGTTATGTTGTAACAATGCGGGTGCCTTAAGTGATGAGACACCCGCTTATTGTTTAAACAGACAGTAAAACAAGATAAAATACTTAGAGAAGAGATTGAAGATAGAATGGAGGAACGACAATGGGTGAATATGTAAGACAGCTTCCTGCTGTGGCGCTTCGCGGACTTACGATCCTGCCAGGTATGGTAGCTCATTTTGACATGAGTCGTGAAAAGTCCATAAAGGCCGTGGAGGCAAGTTTAACTGGGGATAGCCAGATATTTCTGGTAACTCAGAAGGATATTAATGAAAATGACCCAAAAGTAAATGGTTTATATAAATATGGTGTGATCGCTTCTATCAAACAGGTGATCAAGTTAAAAAATGACATTGTAAGAGTGTTGGTGGAAGGTCAGGTTCGAGCAGAACTTGCCTGTGTCAATGACCATCCGGAGTTTATTCATGCGACGGTTATTGTCATTGAAGAAGAAGCTCAGGGGTTGACAGAAGAAGTGGAAGAAGCAATGCTCCGTGTTACGCAGGAAGCATTGATGGGATATTGTTTCGAGAATCCAAAAGTAGGAAAAGAGTTGGCAAAACAGGCCAACATGCTTACAAAACTGTCCACTCTTTTACAGCTGATTGCAAATGAGATCCAATTGGAATACACAGAGCGACAGAAGATCTTAAATGCAAAGAATATCCAGCAAAGATATGAAGAGATCATTGCAATCCTTAGAAGAGAGACGGAAGTTATCCGTGTAAAAAATGAACTTCAGGAAAAACTGAAAACTCATATGGATAAGAGTCAGAGAGAATATGTTCTCCGGGAAGAGATGAAGATCATCCGCGAAGAATTAGGGGAAGATGATCTGGAAAACGATATTGAAAAATATCAGGAACAGTTAGAAGATCTTTGCGCACCAGAAGAAATAAAAGATAAGATCAGATCCCAGATCCAGCGCTACAAACATGTGGCAGCCAATCCATCTGAAGGATCTGTTGTGAGAACTTACATTGAGACTCTTTTGGACATGCCTTGGGATAAAATGTCCACAGACAATGTGGATCTGAAAAATGCCAAGAAGATCTTAGATGAAGACCATTATGGATTAGAGGATGTAAAGACTCGTGTTCTTGAATTCCTTGCAGTTCGCAATATGACAAGCAAAGGGAATGCACCTATCATCTGTCTTGTAGGACCTCCGGGAACAGGTAAGACAAGTATCGGCCGTTCCATTGCAAGAGCTTTAGAAAAACAGTATGTTCGCATCAGTCTTGGCGGTGTCCGCGATGAGGCTGAGATTCGTGGGCATAGAAGAACTTACATCGGTTCCATGCCAGGACGTATTGTTCAGGGCATGCGTCAGGCGGGATACAAAAATCCGTTGATGCTTTTGGACGAGATCGATAAAATGAGCAGTGATTACAAAGGGGATCCTACATCTGCTATGCTGGAAGTGTTGGATGCTGAACAGAACAGCAAGTTTATGGACCACTATGTAGACATGCCAGTGGATCTGTCTGAGGTAATGTTTATTGCCACAGCAAATGAGATGGGCAATATTCCAAAACCATTGCTGGATCGAATGGAAATCATTCAGGTGTCCAGTTATACAGCAAATGAGAAACTGCACATTGCGAAAAATCATTTGGTGAAGAAACAGATTGAAAAACACGGTTTAAACCCAGCTCAGTTAAAATTATCTGATGCCGTTTTAAAACATGTGATCAATGGTTATACAAGAGAAGCAGGTGTCCGAAGTCTTGAAAGAAAGATTGGAGAGATCTGCAGAAAAGCGGCCAGAGAGATTTTTGAAGGGGACACAGATATCGTTCGCGTATCCGTAAAATCTCTGGAGAAATATCTTGGAAAAGCTCGCTACACAGTGGATATGAAGAATGAAAAGGATGAAATCGGTATTGTTCGAGGTCTTGCTTGGACAAGCGTTGGCGGCGATACACTTCAGATCGAAGTGAACGTAATGCCTGGAAAAGGAGATTTTGTTCTTACTGGCAAGCTTGGCGATGTGATGAAAGAGTCTGCACAGGCAGGTATCAGTTACATCCGTTCTGTAGGGGATAAATACGATATCAAGCCAGAATTTTTCAAGGAGAATGATATCCATATCCATATCCCAGAAGGAGCCGTTCCTAAGGATGGCCCATCTGCAGGTATCACAATGGCAACAGCAATGCTTTCTGCCATCACAAAGACTCCAGTCCGTGCGGACATTGCGATGACAGGAGAGATTACCCTTCGCGGCCGCGTGCTTCCAATCGGAGGCTTGAAAGAAAAACTTCTTGCGGCACAGATGGCAGGCATGAAGGTTATCTGCGTGCCTATCCAGAATAAAAAAGACTTGGATGAGATTTCAGATGAAATCAAAGCAGGCATGAAGATTTATCCAGTCAGCACAATGGAAGAAGTATTGAAACTAGCGTTTGTAAAATAAGGAGACCATTATGGTTATTAAAAAAGTAGAACTGGAAACTGTTTGTGGTTACACAAGCGTACTTCCTGAAAACACAAAACCAGAGATTGCTTTTGCCGGCAAATCAAATGTAGGCAAGTCCTCTCTGATCAATGCACTGATGAACCGCAAGTCTTTGGCTAGAACTTCTGCACAGCCAGGAAAGACACAGACAATCAACTTTTATAACATTAATGATGAGATGTATCTGACAGACTTGCCAGGATACGGTTTTGCAAAAGTGTCCCAGTCTGAAAAAGAAAAATGGGGTAAAATGATTGAGAAGTATCTGAATACTTCAAAGCAGTTAAGAGCCGTATTTTTGCTGATCGATATCAGACATGATCCATCTGCAAACGATAAGCAGATGTACGAATGGATGGTATATCAGGGATTTCATCCAATCATCATTGCAACAAAACTTGACAAGATTAACAGAAGTCAGGTTCAGAAACATGTAAAAGCCATCAAAGTAGGCTTAAATGTAATGCCAGATACAATCATTATTCCATTTTCTGCCACAAGCAAGCAGGGAAGAGATGAGATCTGGGCACTTATGGATGAGATCATTGCTGATGAAGCAGAAGAATAAGATGAGATTTTAGTATAACTATGTAAGGTGAAAGATGAAGAATAAGTATGTATTTGTCCTTGTGCTGCTTGTGTGTATCGCAGCAGCCGGACTTGGCCTTACAACTGCATATGAGAAACAACAGGAGATGTCCGGCAACGGTGATCTGAATGTAGTGACTTCTTTTTATCCGATGTATATTGCAACTATGAATGTGATCGGTGATTCAGAAGGTGTGCATTTGGAGAACTTAAGCGAACCTCAGACAGGCTGTCTTCACGACTATCAGTTGACTCCAGAGGATATGAAACTTCTTGCGGACGCAGATGTGTTTGTGGTAAATGGCGGTGGTATTGAGACTTTCCTTACGGATGTGGCGGAAGCCTATCCAGAATTAAAGATTGTATATGCCTGTGACGGAATTGAACTGGTGGATGGCAATTCTCATGTCTGGATGGATCCAGAACTCCACAGCCAGCAGATTCATGCGATTGCACATGAACTGGGAGAAACCAGTGAAGAACATGCCGCTGTTTTTGAAGAGAATGCCAACGCTTACATAAAGCAAGTAGAACTTTTAGAGCAGCAGATTGTATCATTAAAAGGTGAGACATCCGATATGCCGATACTGTCTCTTCATGAGGCTTATGGCTATATTGCCCAGGCATTTGAAATGGCAATTGTGGGAGAGATGAATCTGGACGAAGAACGTCAGATCAGTGCAGGAGAAGTAGCGGATATGCTAGGTCTGATTGGTGATCATAATGTGAAGCTTATCCTTGCAGAAGAACTGTATGGTAAAAGTATGGGCGATACCCTGCAGAAAGAAGCAGATGTAGAGGTTCTGTATCTGGACCCAATCACTCGAGGTGAGTACGAAGCAAACGCGTATTTAAAAAGAATGCAGGAGAATATTGATTTGATCCACCATGCTATGCACCAGCATTAAAATATACAGAAAGGGAGAAACGCCATGAAAAAACTGCTGAATCCGTGTGGATTTCACTGTATAAAAATGAATAATATAGCAGTTTCTGTTGGGGAGCAGCAGATTCTTCATGATGTGAATCTGCATATTCACTGTGGTGAACTTGCAGCCATCATTGGTAAAAATGGTGCTGGTAAGTCCACGCTTATCCGAGCAATTCTTGGCGATATCCCCCATACTGGAACGATAGAATATAAGGATCGTCAAAATGGTAATTTCCAGAATTTAAAGATTGGGTTTGTACCACAGACATTGAATCTGGAAAGAAAGACGCCGGTAAGTGTGTATGACATGTTGGCTGCCTATCAGACAAAATCGCCGGTTTTTTTGATGAAACGCAAAAAGATTATGGAAAAGATTCGTGAGAATCTTCGACTTTTTAAGGCAGAAGATCTGTTGGATAAGCAGGTGTGCAATCTGTCTGGCGGGGAACTTCAGAGAGTTCTGCTGTCTATGGCTGTTATGGATGAGCCGAATCTCTTGCTTTTGGACGAACCTGTGTCTGGTATTGATCAGAACGGAATGGATCTGTTTTATGAGATTGTAGATACCTTAAAGAATAATTACGACTTGGCTGTAATCTTGATTTCCCATGATTTGGATTATGTGGCAAGGTATGCAGATCAGGTGGTACTTCTTGATAAAACCGTGGTAAAACAGGGATCTGTTCGCCAGGTATATGAAAGCGAAGAATTTGAAGGTGTGTTTGGCAAGTTTGATCTTAATGCACTGCCTTCAAAACGAGAAAAAAATGCAGGGAAATCTGCAGAAAGCGGAGTGGACAAAGCTCTGCTTAAGAAAAAATTAAATTTAGATGACATGAAACCAGAATTTGGAGTGAAGAATAGGAGGGGATTGTTATGATAGAAATGTTTTCGTCCCTTTTTGCCTATGACTTTATGAAACTGGCTTTTGTGGCAATATTGATTATAACTCCGTTGTTTGCCATTTTGGGAACAATGATTGTCAACAATAAGATGGCATTCTTTTCAGATGCTCTAGGGCATTCTGCATTGACAGGTATGGCCATCGGTGTAGTCTTTGGAATACAGGATACCAACATATCCATGATGATATTTGCCATTGTGTTTGCTTTGCTGCTCAATAAGATCAGCAGTGCCATCAAAGGGGCAACAGATACGGTTATCTCCGTATTTTCATCCTGCAGTGTGGCTATCGGTCTTGTAATCTTGTCCAGAGGAGGCAACTTTAGCAAGTACTCTAGTTTGCTGGTAGGTGATATTTTAAGTATCACTAGAAAAGAAATTCTGTATCTGGCATTGATATTTGTGGCAACCTTGGTTTTCTGGGTGCTGTGTTTTAACCAGCTTCAGGCAATCAGCCTTCATAGAACACTGGCAAAAAGCTATCGCATCAAAGTTACTTTAATTGAGAATTTGTTTTCAGTGTTTATCGCATTGGTGGTAATGCTTTCCATTAAGTGGATCGGTATTCTGATCATCAACGCACTGCTGATATTGCCGGCAGCTTCCAGCAAAAACATTGCAGAAAATGTGAGAGAGTATCATCTCTTTGCGGTGATCTTTTCCATGTTTTCTGGTGTGTTGGGATTAGTGATTTCCTACTTTACAAATGTGGCTACTGGACCAATGATCGTGATCATTGCCTCCGTGATTTTTTTCGCCACTTATGTATATGGAAAGAACCGGTAAAATCACATATTTGAATAAGAAAAAACAGAAAAAATTTGTATATATTTCTAGAAAATAATTGTTGCACTGTTGATGATAAACAGTTAAAATGGAAAACGTTGCGAGGTTAAAAATGAATTTTTTGCAATATAAAAATTCAAAATTAACCATTTTTGACTGAAAAAGTGAGAAAAAAGGGGTAAAAATGAAGAAAAAGAAATTAAATCTTGCAGTTGGTATTTTAATTGGCTTGATTCTTGGTGTAATTGTTGGGCTTCTTTTACAGAATCATGTAGAAGCAGCAAATAAGTTCATTGCACCATTTGGTACAATCTATCTGAATCTGTTAAAAGCAATTGTTGTACCTTTGGTATTATTCTCTATTACACAGGGCATCATATCTATGAAAGATATTAAAAAAGTAGGTGCCATTGGTGGGAAGACAATTGGTTATTATCTGATAACAACAGCATTTGCGGTTACTATTGGACTTGTTATTGCCAATGTGGCTAATGTTGGAATGGGTTACACACTTGATATGACAGTGGTGGATTCTTACGAGGCATCAACTGCATCATTAAATATGATGGATACATTGGTGAATATTTTCCCATCTAACGTTGTTGGTTCTATGGCCAATGCAACAATGCTGCAGGTTATTGTAATTGCTATCTTCTTTGGCTTCGGTATTCTTTTGGCCGGAGAAAAAGCAAAGACAGTAGAATCTTTTGTAAACGGTATGTCCGAAGTCTGCATCAAGATTATGGGACTTATCATTAAAATTTCACCTATCGGTGTATTCGCACTGATCTGTCCGGTAATTGCAGCAAACGGACCAGAAGTGCTTCTTCCACTGATCAAACTGATCGGTGTAGTATATCTGTCCTGTATCATCCATATGGTTGTTGTATATTCTTCAACTGTGAAAGCCATTGCAAGAATCAGTCCGCTGAAATTCTTTAAGACAATGGGGCCTGCAATGCTTTTTGCATTCACAAGTGCAAGTAGTGTAGGTACACTTCCATTTAACATGGAATGTACAGAGAAGATGGGGGCGGAGAAAGAAATCCGCAGTTTCGTTCTTCCACTTGGTGCAACTATCAATATGGACGGAACAGCGATTTATCAGGGTGTATGTGCAATCTTTATCGCACAGATCTTTGGTATCAATCTGACAATGGAACAGATGATCATGATCGTTCTTACAGCTACATTAGCATCTATCGGTACAGCTGGTGTTCCAGGTTCAGGTGTAGTAATGCTTACAATGGTTCTTACAACTGTAGGACTTCCACTGGAAGGTATCGCACTTGTAGCTGGTGTTGACCGTATTCTTGATATGGCAAGAACAACTGTTAACATTACAGGTGACGCATCTTGTACAATGTGCATCGATGCAATGGAAAAACGTAAACAGAAACGAAAAGAGGCCAAAGAGGCAGCGTAATCTGTATGAAAAAAAGCAGTATAACCATATTGCCACAGCTGGGCATTCTTCTTGCCACTATCATCTGGGGATTTTCCTTTGTAGTGGTAAAGGATGCGTTGAATGTGATTCCTCCTGTCTATATGGTGGGGATGAGATATTCATTGGCAGCAGTATTTTTGGCAATTGTATTTTGGAAAAAACTAAAGTTAATAAATAGAAAGTATCTGATTTCAGGAGCGGCCCTTGGATTTTTCCTGGCAGTGGGCACAATTCTGCAAAACTTTGCGCTGGTGACAGTTGATGCGGGAGTCTGTGCATTCCTGACAGCCGTTTATGTAGTGTTGGCTCCATTTTTGGCCTGGATATTTTTTAAAAAGCGGCCAAATAAGCAATGTCTGATTGCGGTTGTCTTTGCGATCATTGGGATTGGATGCCTGTCGCTGACCAGTGAGTTTCGGATTGGATTTGGGGAATTGCTGACACTAATCTGTGGTGTATTTTTTGCGCTGCATATTGTTTGCGCAGATCACTTTACAGAAAAGCAGGATCCGATTTTATTGTCCGTGCTGCAAATGGTATTCGCAGGTATTTTTGGTTGGATTATTGCACCGTTTTATGACGGTAAGCTTGATGTGTCCATCCTTGCAGGCAAAGATTTCTGGGTTGCTATTCTCTACATGGGAATCTTAGGATCGGCAATCTGTTTTATGCTTCAGGTAGTTTCACAAAAGCATCTGTCTGTTACTACGGCAGCTATTTTACTTACCATGGAATCTGTGTTTGGAACAATTTTTTCTGTAATCATTTTGCAGGAAGTATTAGGACCTCGAAAGATTCTGGGGTTTGCGTTGATGTTTGTGGCGGCACTGGTATCGCAGGTTACGATCAAAATACGAAAAAAAGAATAATGCACTAAAAATGTGTTTTGGGCGCGTGATTTTCCACGCGCCTTTTTGTATGTTTTTTTACACACGCAAATACCCTAAAAATGTTAAGATTGTGAACCCTATTTCATATTCAGTTCACACAACTATTTTAAAATACGTGAGGTTTTATAAATGATGGGTGAAGTCTGCCCATTTATTGAAGGATTTGAATTTTATGACAAAGAAAAAGATTAATTTATCCCATAATTTGTTGGGATGCAGGTTTGATAACTGGATGCGCTTGATTAAGGAAAATCCTATTACACCAGAGAACAAAAAGCAGGTTCGTTTCATGACGTTTGCTTCTTTTTGGTTAGGAATCCCAGCCTTTTTGGAATGGCTGATTTTCCATGGCCCGATCAAACGCACCAAACTTAAAAAAGATCCAGTGTACATTGTAGGACATTGGAGAACAGGAACAACATTTTTGCAGAATCTGCTGACAAGAGATCCGCAGTTTGCCTGGTTTGATCCAGTGAGAACGGTATCTTTCAGCAATTGTATTTTGTTGAAAAAACCATTGGAAAGGTTAATGACCAAAAAGCAGCTTTTAAAAGATGCCAGACCAATGGATAACTTGGAATATACTTTGGACCTTCCAATGGAAGAAGTGTTTGCCCAGGCAACAATCTCTACACAGGCCATCGCCCACATGCTGGTATTTCCAGATAACGGCAGAGGAACAAAGTATATTGAGACAGCATTTATCGATGAGCAGCCAGAACAGAAACAGAGAGAGTGGTTTAAGGCATATGATTATATCTTAAAGAAAATCACATATCTGTACAAAGGCAAACAGCTTCTGTTAAAGAGTCCTGAGAATACTTGCAGGATCGGCATGTTAAAGAAATGCTATCCTGGTGCCAAGTTTATCAATATTTACAGAGACCCTTATGTGACGATCATGTCCACTGCAAATATGTTCAAGAAAGAGATGGCGCTGTTTTGCTTAAATGAAAAGCCATCCGATGAGTTTATTGAAGATACCATCATCGATTTGTTTGAACGAATTTACAGAAAGACATTCAACGAACTCTACGCAATGTCTGAGAATGATTATATTGACATTTGTTACGAAGATTTCTGTAAAGAACCAAAAGCATATCTGAAAAAGATTTATGAACAGTTAGGTATTGAGGGGTATGAACAGGCATTGCCTTATTTCGACAAATACTTAGACAGCCAGAAGGATTACAAAAAGAACAAGTTCAATCTGGATCCGGTATTGCGAGATAAGATTAACAGCCGTTTAGGTTTTTATTTCGAGCACTATGGCTATGAAATGATTACTGAGGATACAAAGGAGGAGAATTAGAATGGATCATTTAGATAAATTGGAAGCGAAAAGCGTGCATATTTTACGAGAAGCATATGCTGCCTTCGGCAATCTTTGCATGCTTTGGTCAATTGGTAAAGATTCTACAGTATTACTGTGGTTAGCAAGAAAAGCATTTTACGGACACGTGCCATTTCCACTTGTGCACGTAGACACACATTATAAAATCCCAGAAATGATCGAGTATCGTGATCGTCTTGCAAAAGAATATGGACTTTACATGATCTACGGTGAAAACAGAGAAGCTCTGGATGCAAAAGAAACATTCCCAGATGGAAAAGTTTCTCACATGGAATGCTGTAAGCGTTTGAAAACAGAAGCGCTGACACATACATTAAATGGTACTTGGCCACGTTACCGTCTCAATCTTGAGACAGGACTCTATGAACGTGATACAGATACAGCGGCTTACACTGGTGTTATTGTAGGTGCGCGTTCTGATGAAGAAGGTTCCCGTTCCAAAGAGCGTTACTTTTCACCACGTGACCAGTACAATGACTGGAACTTAGATGATCAGCCACCAGAATTCTGGAATCAGTTCAAGACAGACTTTGCCCCTGATACACATGTGCGTATCCATCCATTGCTTGACTGGACAGAGTTAAATATCTGGGAATACATTGAACGTGAAAATATTCCTACAGTTTCCCTTTATTACAATCAGGGTGACGGCACAAGATATCGTTCTCTTGGCTGTGCTCCTTGCACAAAACCAATCAAGTCTGAATCCCGCAATGTTCGCGAGATCATTGAGGAGTTAAAGACAGGTGCACTGTCCAATATTGCTGAGCGAAGCGGACGTGCGCAGGATGCAGAAGACGGCGGATTAGAAACTCTTCGTCGTAACGGATATATGTAGGGGGGATGCGTAAGATGTTGATGGAAGAATTATTGAGTGTTGTTACCGTAGGTCACGTTGACCACGGCAAAAGTACAGTAATCGGAAGAATGCTTGCTGATGCAGGCGCCCTTCCTGATGGAAAATTAGAAGCAATTAAAGAAAACTGTAAACGTAACTCCAAACCATTTGAGTATGCGTTTTTATTAGATGCGCTGAAAAATGAACAGGCACAGGGTATCACTATCGATACAGCCCGCTGCTTTTTCCAGACAGACAAGAGAAGATATATCATTATCGATGCACCGGGCCATATTGAGTTCTTAAAGAACATGGTAACAGGTGCTTCCAGAGCGGAAGCTGCGCTTCTGGTTATCGATGCTTCCCGCGGTGTAGAAGAAAACACACGCCGCCATGGTTATTTCTTGTCCATGCTTGGAATCAGACAGGTAGCAGTATTAGTTAACAAGATGGACCTTGTAGGCTATAAGCAGAGCGTGTATGAAGAAATCAAAGATGAATATGAGAAATTCTTAAAGAAAATCAATATTACACCAAAGAGCTTCATTCCTGTAAGCGGTATGGAAGGTGACAATATTGCATTTAAGTCTGAAAATATGACATGGTACGATGGTCTTACAGTTCTTCAGCAGATGGATGATTTCAATACAATCCCTGCACCTGAAAACATGCCATTCCGTATGCCTGTACAGGGCGTTTACAAGTTTACTGGCAGTAACGACAGCCGCCGTATCATTGCAGGTACTGTAGATGCAGGTAAAGTAAGAGCTGGCGATGAGCTAGTATTTTATCCATCCGGCAAGAAGACAAGTGTAAAAACACTGGAAGTATTTAACGCTGAAACTCCAGAAGAGTTCACAGCAGAAAATGCAGCTGGTTTTACAATGACAGAAGAAATCTTCGTAAAACGCGGCGAGATCGCATGTCTTGCAAAAGAAGAAGCTCCGCAGGTGGGCGTTCGCATGAAAGTAAATCTGTTCTGGCTTGGCAAAGAAAACTTTAAGCTGAACAAGACTTATTTCTTAAAATGCGGAACTGCAAAAGTTGAGATGCGCCTTGAATCTGTTGAGCGAGTAGTAAATGCATCTGACTTAAGCTGTATTTCCCGCCAGTATGTAGAAAAGAACGAAGTTGCAGAATGTATCTTAAAGCTTGATCGTCCGATTGCATTTGATCTTGCTGGTACAATAGAAGCAACAAGCCGTTTTGTTATCGTAGATGACTATGAGATTGCCGGCGGTGGTATCATTACAGAAGCATTAAAAGACGATGCTTATGATAACAAAAATATCCGCTGGTCTGGTGATGCCATGACAGAAGGCGAGAGAGCAAGACTTCTTGGCAACAGCGGCCTTGTAGTATGGATGACAGGTCTGTCCGGATCTGGCAAAACAACTACAGCACAGGAAGTAGAACGCCGTCTGGTAGCTTCCGGAATTCCAGCCTATGTGTTAGATGGTGACAAACTTCGCCGTGGACTGAACAATGACCTTGGATTCTCTGATGAAGACAGAAAAGAAAACATCCGCCGTACAACAGAAGTTGCTAAGATGTTCAAAGATGCAGGCATTGTAACATTCGTAACTCTGATTTCTCCATTTGCAGAAGCTAGAGAAGCTGCAAGAGCAGAGATCGGCAATGGATTTATGGAAGTATATGTAAAAGCAGATCTTGAGACATGCAAACAGCGTGATCCTAAGAAACTTTATGAAAAGGCATTAAAGGGTGAGATCAAATCCTTCACAGGCATTGATTCTCCATACGAAATTCCAAAGAATCCAGATCTGTTGTTAGATACAGAACTTTGGAGCGAAGAAGAGTGTGCAGAAGCACTGTTCAGCGCTGTACTTCAGAAAGTGAAACGTTAATATATGAAAAAAATTGCAGTAATTAGTAATGATTTTGTTGAAAAATTTGGTATCCCTCGTCAGAGCGGACTTGCAGAATCTGTGTTGTCAAAGATTGTATTTGAGCCTGAATACAGAGATGCCAATGCTTTTCGCGGCCTGGAAGAATATTCTCACATCTGGCTTCTGTGGCTGTTTTCAGAAAACATGGAAGAAGGTCAGGGGGAAGAGGATGAAAAGAGCTGGAGTCCTACCGTTCGTCCACCAAAACTTGGTGGAAACAAACGAATCGGTGTGTTTGCATCCCGTTCTCCATTCCGTCCAAATCCAATCGGTATGTCCTGTGTAAAGCTGGAAAAGATTGATCTGGATACACCAGAAGGCCCGGTTCTGTATGTGCGAGGTGCTGATATCATGAATGGAACACCAATCATTGATATCAAACCATATCTTCCATATGCAGACAGCCGTCCAGAAGCAAGCGGCGGTTTTGGAGAAAAGAAGAGAGAGTTCCGTATGAGAGTACAGTTCTCTTTGGCAATCACAAGAAAAATTGACAGCCTTATGACACTGGATCAGAGAGATGCTCTGGCAGATATTCTGTCACTGGACCCAAGACCTGCTTATCAGGATGATCCTGAAAGAGAATACGGAATGACATATGGAAAATTCAATGTAAAATTCCAGGTGTTAGATAATGTGCTTCATGTGACAGACGTCAGCGAAGTATAGAAAAGAGAAAAAATAATAAATCCGACATACCTTAGGATAAGAATATCCTGGCTATGTCGGATTTTTTGCTTTTCTTATTTTCTTAATGTAACTGTAAAGGTTGTGCCTTTTCCAAGCTTGCTGGAACACTCTATGTTTCCGCCGTGGAGTTTGGCAATCTTATATGCAATGGATAATCCAAGGCCAGCACCCTCATGTTTGTGAGAGAGATCTCCCTGATAAAACTGATCAAAGATTCTAGGAATCTGATCTTTTGGAATTCCAGGACCCTGGTCACGGACATAAATGGCGTATGTGTACTGGGTGGAGATGATACTGATATCAATAAGCCCTTTCTCTGGGGAATGCTTGATGGCATTGTCCAACAGGTTAATCCAGATCTCTGACAGCAGTGCAGATTCTCCGTTGTAGGTGGAGGATGGAAGATGAAGGGAAAAATCCAAATCTTTGGCGCTCCATTTTTGTTCCATAAGCAAGATTGTCTGTCTGATCTGTTCATCCAAAGAGAACGGTTCTTTTTTTAGGGTGATCGTATCTGCATTCAGTTTTGAAAGTTTCAGCATGTTGGATGTAAGTACAGAAAGCCGTTGACTTTCTTTTACAATCAAAGATGCATATTCTTTTCGTTCTGTCTCTGATAAGTTGTCCTCTTCCAACAGTTTCCCATAACCATTGATAATGGAGAGAGGGGTTTTGAATTCATGAGAGACGTTTGAGACGAAATCTTTTTTCAACATTTCATTGCTCTGCAGTTCTTTGATCATGGTATTGAACTGAACAGCTAAGTCTCCAAGCTCATCTTTTCGATTGTTTTCTTCTACCTGAATATTAAAGTTTCCTTTGGCAACCTCTTTGGCTGCGTCAGACAATTCCAGGATTGGAGTGGCTGTCTTTCTGGTGAAATGTAATACAATCGGAATAAAGATGATAAAGGCGATGGCTGTTACTACAATGTCTTTCATTGCAAAACCCAAAATAACAACTTTTACATCTTGGTAGTGAAGGATAACGTCGTTATTGATAAGCACAGATGCAATAAAGGAAACAATGGAAGAGACTGTAACCAGCACAATGAAAATAAGGCCTAACTTACGTCTTAATTTTCTCATAGCAATATCCTTATGTTTATGTTTGAATCGTGGTCGTTTCGGAAGTTCTTACTTGATAACTGCTTTGTATCCTAGTCCTCGGATGGTCTGGATCTCAAAGACTGTGATATCCATCAGTTTTTCACGGAGACGCTTGATATGAACATCAACTGTTCGTGGATCTGTCTCAGTATCCATGCCCCAGATCTCGTCCATCAGTGTCTGTCGTGTAAAAATCTGATTTGGATAAGAAAGCAGCTTGTGAAGCAGGAAAAATTCTTTCTGACGAAGTTCGTAATTGACATTGTTAAAAGTTGCCTGTAATGTGCTTTCATCCAGGACACATCCGTTGATGGTCAATAGCTTCTGCTCAGATATATTGGCTCTTCGAAGGAGGGCTTTTACGCGGATGACCATCTCATCCATATCGATAGGTTTGGTCATGTAGTCGTCAGCACCTTTAAAAAAGCCTTCTTTCTTATCGTCAAGAGCGCTTTTGGCAGAGACGATCAAGATTGGCATATTGTAATTAGCCGTCCGGAGCTGTTCTGTCAGATTAAAGCCGTCAAGATTCGGCATCATCACGTCTGCGATGAGAAGATGGATGTTTTCGTGTTCCAACACGCGAAGGGCAGCTTCCCCGTCATCGGATTCAAATACTTTGTAGCCGGCCCGGGTAAGATGGATCTTCATCAGTTTTCTATAATCAGCATTGTCCTCTGCGATCAATATATGGATCATAACAATCCTCCAAACAAGGTTATTCAGTCATAGATAGGCATAGTGTACACTTTTTTTGTAAAAAAAGCAAAAATTCTTTTGCAGGATACCTATTGATAAGCAGTTCTATTTGTTTTAAACTTATTTATGTTGTTTTTATAAGTGTTTTATATTAGGAGATGATGTTAATGGAAACAAAGGCAAGAGTGAACCCTTTGGGAGCACTTCCTGTTAAGAATTTAATGTTAAAATTTGCCATTCCAAGTATTATTGCAATGTTAGTAGGATCCCTCTACAACATTGTTGACCAGTTGTTTATTGGTCAGACTGTTGGTATGCTGGGTATTGCGGCTACCAACGTAGTATTCCCACTTAGTACCATATCAATCGCTATCGCATTGCTGTTTGGTATCGGTGGTGCCAGCAACTTTAACCTTGATATGGGACGAGGAAATAAGGATGGTGCAGCTAATTACATAGGAAATGCAGCGGTAATGCTTGTCTCCTGCGGTGTGATTCTTTTGGCTGTAACACAGATCTTTATGAACCCATTGCTGACAGCTTTTGGTACACCTGGAGAGGTTATGCCTTATGCGGTAGAGTATACACGAATTACAGCGATTGGTTTTCCATTTATGATATTCACTGCCGGTGGATGTCATCTGGTTCGTGCAGACGGCAAACCAACCATGTCTATGTGGTGTAACCTGATTGGTGCTATTATCAACGTTGTCCTTGATGCCATCTTTGTTTTGGGCCTTGGATGGGGCATGTCAGGTGCAGCTCTGGCTACAATCATTGGTCAGATTATATCTGCAATTATTGTGCTGCGCTGTCTGATGAACTTTAATACAGTTCCACTGAAACGCATTCATCTGAAACCACGTGTTTCTTATATCAAAAAGATTGTTTCCATCGGTATGGCATCCTGCGTTAATCAGCTTGCTATGATGATCACACAGGTTGTATTGAATAATTCCCTTACCTTCTATGGTGCATTGTCCATTTATGGAGAATCCACACCTCTTGCAATCGCTGGTATCGGAATGAAAGTGTTCCAGCTGTTTTTCAGTATTGTTATCGGACTGGTACAGGGCGGTCAGCCAATCTTTTCTTTCAACTACGGTGCTGCCAAGTACGAGCGAGTGCGCTCTGCTTATAAGATGGCACTGGCGGTAGGTTTGGTTGTCTGCATCATTGCTTTTATCATGTTCCAGACATTCCCATTACAGCTGATCAGATTGTTTGGAGATGGCGGCGGAGACGCATTGTATTTTGAGTTTGGTGTGAAGTTCTTCCGCACATTCTTGTTCTGTATCTTCTTAGCACCGGTACAGACGATATCATCAACTTTCTTTACGGCTTTAGGAAAGCCAAAGAAAGGTATGTTCTTGTCATTAACAAGACAGATTATTTTCTTGATTCCATTGATTCTGATTCTATCAAGAGTATTTGGTTTGATGGGAATCTTATATGCGGCACCGATTGCGGATATCGCATCCTTTATCGCAGGTTTAACGATGATTATTTTTGAATTTAAAGATATGAAACGTTTACAGATTGGGCGAGATAAGAAATTAGCTGAAAATATGTAGAATAAAAAGAGCAACAGATTTTTCTGTTGCTCTTTGTTGTTAAATATACTGTTTTTCTGGATTATCTGCATCGATCTCACGTCGAAGAGCCTGCATCTGACTGTCTAATTCAAAACTGATGTCTGCGCAGTGTTTTAATCGCGCTGAGATGGATTCTGGATTTTTGATGTTCTTTTTGTATTTCATCTTGTGTTCAAGGCTTGCCCAGCAATCCATGGCGATGGTTCTAATCTGGATTTCAACGGTCATGAGTTTTTTGCCACCGGATAAGAAGATTGGAATCTGAACGATCAGGTGAAGGCTTCTGTAACCATTTCCTTTTGGGTTCTTGATATAATCTTTTTCTTCTAACAGTATGATGTCATCCTGCGATACAAGCATATCGCGAACTGCGTAGATATCTTCAGGGAAAGAGCAGACTACACGCACACCTGCGATATCCTGCAGGTTCTGTTCTACAGATTCTAAGGTAAATGGATGTCCTTTGCGTTTTAACTTGTCCACAATGCTGAGAGGTTTTTTGACTCTTGAATGGATATCTTCAATTGGGTTGCGATTGTGGTCTAAGGAAAATTCTGAGTTTAACACGTGGAGTTTGGTTTCGATTTCCATGATGGCGCAGTTATACTGCATCATGAGACGATTAAATGGCTCCATGCTTTCCATCAGCTGTGCAGGATTCTCCAAGTTTGCTAAGTCTTCAAAAGTGAGCATTTCGAATTGATCACTCTGTGTTTTTCTTATAGTTTCGCTCATAGTCAAGATCTCCTTGCCAAATATTGTCTTTTGCTGAGAGCGGATGTGCTCTGCTTAATAACAGTATAGCACTTTAACGAGATAAACTAAAGCGATTTTTATTTCAGACGTCCGTCGGTTGTAACTGTCACAACCTGCCATGGGATGAATTTGCCGCTTGCCTGGAGAGCATTTTTTGCAGCGTTTTCAATTCCACCGCAGCATGGTACTTCCATGCGGACGATGGTTACGCTCTTGATATCGTTTGTAGCAATAATCTGTGTCAACTTGTCTGTGTAGTCCCCTTCATCAAGTTTTGGACAACCGATGAGAGTGATACGTCCTTTGATGAATTCGTTGTGGAAGTTGCCGTATGCGTATGCTGTGCAGTCTGCAGCAATCAGCAGGTTTGCACCGTTAAAATATGGAGCGTTGATTGGTGCGAGTTTGATCTGTACAGGCCACTGGGACAGCTGGCTTTTCACTGCAGTTGCACAGGATGTGTCAGCCTGAGGCGCATTTTCTCTAACGATGGCTTTTGACTGAGTGCCAGGGCAGCCGCATGGAAGCACTTTTGGCTGTACGTTTTCGCTGTTAGCCTGAGCGTTCTGTTCCTTGATCATGCGAACCACTTTCGCAGCTTCAACAGCAGCCTCATCGTATGGAAGGGCTTCGCGCTCCTCAAAGGAGATGGCGTCAACAGGACATGCTGGGAGACAGTCGCCGAGGCCGTCGCAGTAGTCGTCGCGGATTAATTTGGCAATGCCATCTACCATCTGGATAGCACCTTCGTGGCAGGCAGCAGCACAAGCGCCGCAGCCGTTACATTTTTCTTCATTTATTTTAATAATTTTTCGGATCATAAAGTTTCCTCCTTTAAATTCAATTTAGTTTTTAGTATGATGAAAGTATATTATATTTTAATACATAAGTATGTTGAAATTTCAACAAAAAAGAAAATTTTTGAGGTTTATTATGATAAAGAAGATAGCGGTAATCGGAGCTGGAACCATGGGACATGGGATTGCCCATGTGTTTGCAAGAAGTGGAAGAGAGGTTAAACTCTATGATCCGATGCTTGCATGCTTGGAGGGAGCACCTGCTAAGATGCGCCAGGAATTAGAGTTTATGGCGGCTCATGAATATATAGCAAAAGAAGAAGTGGAAGAAACTCTTTCCAATATTCATATATGTTATGAACTTGAGGAGGCGGCAAAAGACGCTGATTATGTGATTGAGGCTATTCCTGAAAGGATGGAACTTAAGAAAAATCTGTTTGCTAAGCTGGACCAGATCTGTCCGGGCCATACAGTCTTTGCAACAAACACATCCTCGCTAAAGTTAAGTGAGATTATAGCTGATTTGCCAGCTAAACGGCAGAAGTTGTGTATGGTTTCACACTGGTATAATCCAGCTTATTTGATTCCTATGGTGGAACTGTCTAAGTTTGGAAATATGGATGAGGCTGTGTTTGATGAAGTGTATGCACTTTATGAGGAGAGTGGAAAGCAGCCAGTCCGTGTGTTGAAGGACATTCCTGGCATGATTGCAAACCGCATTCTTCACGCACAGGCAAGGGAAGTTTTTCATCTGTTGGACATTGGAGCAGCATCTCCGGAAGATATAGACAGAGCGCTGATGTTTGGTCCATGTTTTCGAAATGCCACTACTGGTATGTTAGAGTGTGCCGACATGGGAGGGCTTGATGTGTGGTGTGCGGCGGAAGATAATATGTTCCCCCACTTTAATAATTCTGATAAAGCCAGCGATTCTATGCGCCAGCTGGTAGAAGCGGGCAATTATGGGATTAAAACAGGAAAAGGTTTTTATGAATATTCTGAAGAGGAAAAAGAGCAGACTCAGCAGGATTTTTATGAGAGACTGATCCGTCAGCTGAAAGTCAGTGATACATACAAGAAGTAAGAGGATAGTTTAGATAGATATATGTTTGGATTTAACAAAAAAACCATCACTGTGGAAGAAAAAACACAGTGGGATGATCAGGTAAAGGAACTTTTGGATAAAGAAGATTTATCCAACGCCTGGAAAAAGACAAAAGAATATGAGAAGTGCGACAAGGCAGCGGCAGCTTATTTTGTGGCCAAGTTAAATTTTCTTGGTCTTGGGACCAACCAAAATCTGGATAAGTCCCAGATTGCAATTGAGCTGTACACCCAGAAATATCCAGAAGATTGTGAAGGGTGGCTTCTAAGCAGCAACATCATGCTTGCAGTTGGGAAACGAGATGAAGCAACAGAACATTTGCTGAGAGCGGAAGAAAAAGGCCGTCAGGGAATGGATCGTCATATCGCAGAGTATTGTTCCTTTCAGGGAATGAGTTATTACAATACGGCATGTATGACATTGAATGGCAGTCAGAGGGCATCTCTTTACAAAAAAGCGCAAAAGTATTTTAAGTCAGCGAACCAGCGATATGAGAAAATATGGCAGACCAAGGGCTCCTGTGGGGATGGCTGCAATAAGATGACAGAAGAGGACTGGACCCAGTACGGATACAACCTGCATTATCTGCATTATATGGCATTGAATGCCAATGAGCAGGACAATGGGTCCGCTATTGCAGAAGAAGCTACAGCTGTTCTTAGTGCCATGGAAAGTGATGGACACCGTGTGCGTGCTTGTTATACTAGGGCAATGTTTGCTGAAAATACAGCCAATTTGGAAAAATCAGAAATGGCATTGCAGCAGGCAAAGGAATACTTGGATCAGGCAGTGGTGTT
>JAZQSD010000140.1:0-1522 GCA_045629925.1 Eubacterium sp. | reverse complement strand
GATTCCATAACAGTGTGTGTTGCACCCCATGTTTTTTCTTCCATTGGAATAGATGGATCTAAAGCACGTTCTTTGCCTTCTTCATTGATCTGTACATCGTAGTGATCTTCTGGATCCCAGATTGCGTAGCGAAGTGGCTCTAATCCATGCCATGCAAACCACCAGTAAAGCATGTCTGCTGTTACATCTGGCATTGGAATATTTCCTGCTACCAAAAGGCCACCTTCTTTTAATGGATAAACGCCCATTTTTTCTGGGTATGTAACCCCTGGTTCAAGCAGTTTATTTCTATCGTGGATAGAAAGTGTTTCTTCTACTGTTCCAAAACAGTTCTTTACATATTCCATCTGTTCTGGTGTGAGGTTTGCAATCTCCATGTTTTCATAATACTTATAATAACTCTTTGTGTTGGCATCTGCTGCCATTGGAACTTTCGCCATTTTGTGTACCTCCGTTTTTCCTATTTTGTACAACAACCTAATTATATTTTACAACAATACTTTTGTATCGAAAAGAGGACAGATTCACACCTGCCCACTTTCCATTCGTCAACGCATTACTTAATCAAAATCGCTGCTACTGCGCAGTCTGCCTGTGCCTGTTTCATTCTTTCCTGAAGTTCTTCTGGAATTTCATCATATAATACGTCGATGCAGTGTTCTTCGTAGTTTCTTTTGAATAAGTCTGGGTAAAGGTCTTCGCAAAGACCACATCTGATACAATAATCTGCTAATGTTACTTTCATATTAGTTTTCTCCTTTCACATATGCTGCTGCGCAGTCACCTGCGATCAGACCCATTGGCATTGAACCATATACAGTACCACCTGCATTAGCTGGTGTATCACCGTAGATACTTCCAACTGCCATGTCACCAGCAGAGTACAGGCCTTCGATAGGCATGTTGTTCGCATCTAATACATTTGTATTTTCATCAACAAGGATACCACCTAATGTATCGTAAGCACCTGGCATAATTCTGTAGCAGTAGATATGTCCGGATTCTTCTCTTACAGGTCTGATATATTTTGGATCTGTGTGGAAATCTGCATCGTAGCCGATTTCTGCTGCATGATTGTATTTTGCAATTGTTTTCTTTAATCCTTCTTCATCAATATCCATGTATTCACATACTTCGTGAATTGTGTTGAAGTGACATACGTGTTTGTTGCCTTTTGCGATCATTTCATCCATCTGGCCTGCGATATTTTCACATTTAACGCCTTTGAAAATGAAGTATACATAACCGTCTTCTACTGTTTCACCAAGATGTTTTGCTGTATCTTCGTCAAAGATCATGTAGTATACCTGGTTTGGATTGTTAATTGCACTTACAGAAGACATTGCAGAGTGATTGCTGGACATTTCTTCGTTGATAAAGCGTTTACCAAGTTCGTTTACACGAAGGTATGGCTGTTCTGTGATAACTTTTGTCTGGTTTGCGTTAAGCCATGGTGTGTTTGGACCGATACGAACCCATGGGTTTGGAACCTGAGGGTCAGCACTGATACAGATGCCGCCTT
>JAZQSD010000139.1:0-15414 GCA_045629925.1 Eubacterium sp. | reverse complement strand
ATAAAGAAAACGATCTTATCGTAGGTTTACAGACAAACCGTCCACTCAAACGTGGCGTAAACCCATTCGGTGGTATCCGTATGGCACGTCAGGCTTGTGCAGCTTACGGTTACAAACTCAGCGACAAGATCGAAGACGAATTCCGTTACAGAACTACACACAACGATGGTGTATTCCGTGGTTATACACAGGAAATGCGTGACGCTCGTAAATGTCACGTTATTACAGGTCTTCCAGATGCTTACGGACGTGGACGTATCATCGGTGACTATCGTCGTGTGGCATTGTATGGTACAGATATTCTTATTGAAGACAAGAAGCAACAACTTGCTACTTCATTAGTCAGAATGACAGGTGAAAATATTCGTCTTCGTGAAGAATTGTCAGAACAGATCCGTGCGCTCGGCGAATTGAAAAAATTGGGAGATATCTATGGGTATGATATTTCAAAACCAGCTAAAAATGCGCAGGAAGCTATTCAGTGGACATACTTTGGATACCTTGCAGCGATCAAAACACAGAACGGTGCAGCAATGTCTGTTGGCCGTATCTCCACATTCCTTGATATCTATATCGAAAGAGATTTAGAAGCAGGAATCATTACAGAAAAAGAAGCACAGGAAATGATCGACCATATGGTTATGAAGTTCAGAATGGTTAAATTCGCAAGAATTTCTTCCTACAAAGAACTTTTCTCCGGTGACCCAGTATGGGCTACAGTATGTGTTGGTGGTATCGGTGTTGATGGCAGAAGCATGGTAACAAAGAACGATTACCGTTTCATGCAGACACTGAGAAATATGGGACCATCCCCAGAACCAAACATGACAGTTCTTTACTCCAAAGACCTGCCATTAAACTTCAAGAAGTTCGTATCTTACATCTCTATTCTGACAAGCTCTGTTCAGTATGAAAATGATGATGTAATGAAACCAGTATGGGGCGATGACTACTCCATCTGCTGCTGTGTATCCGCAACACAGACAGGTAAAGAAATGCAGTTCTTCGGAGCAAGAGCAAACCTTGCAAAAGCACTTCTTTATGCAATCAATGGCGGTGTAGATGAGAAATCTAAAGTTCAGGTTGGCCCTGATTACAAACCAATTACTTCTGAATATCTTGATTATGATGAAGTTATGGAAAAATATGACCAGATGCTTGATTGGCTTACAGGTCTGTATGCAAACACATTAAATGTAATCCACTACATGCATGACAAATATTGCTACGAAGCATCTCAGATGGCACTGATCGATACAGATTTAAGAAGAACATTCGCAACAGGTATCGCAGGATTCTCTCACGTAGTAGACTCCTTATGTGCTATCAAATATGCAAAAGTTAAAACAATCCGTGATGAAGATGGTTTAGTTGTTGACTTTGAAACAACTGGCGACTTCCCACGTTATGGTAATGATGATGAAAGAGCAGATGATCTTGCAGTATGGCTGTTACACACATTCATTGAAAAACTGAAAAAACAGCACACATACAGAGATTCTGAACCAACAACATCTATCCTTACAATCACATCCAACGTTGTTTACGGTAAAGCTACAGGCGCATTACCAGATGGAAGAAAAGCAGGCGCTCCACTTGCTCCAGGTGCAAACCCAAGTTACGGCGCAGAACAGAATGGTCTTTTAGCATCCTTAAACTCTGTTGCAAAACTTCCATACGAATGGGCACTTGATGGTATTTCCAATACACAGACAATCAACCCAGACGCACTTGGACACAGTGAAGAAGAAAGAATCAACAATATGGTAATGGTAATGGATGGTTACTTCTCTCAGGGAGCACATCACTTAAACGTTAACGTATTTGGTAAAGAAAAACTGATTGACGCTATGGAACATCCAGAAAAAGAAGAATATGCTAACTTCACAATCCGTGTTTCCGGATATGCAGTTAAGTTTATTGACCTTTCCAGAGAACAGCAGATGGATGTAATTTCCAGAACATGTCACGCAGGTTTATAAAAAGAAGGTAGTTAGTATGGCAGAAGGACGAGTACACTCATTTGAAACATTTGGCTTAGTAGATGGACCAGGTGTGAGGTTTGTGGCATTTTTGCAAGGGTGCAGCATGCGATGCATGTATTGCCATAATCCAGAAACTTGGAGCGGGAAATGTGGAATCAGAATGTCTGCAAAACAGCTTTTTGACAAGGCATACCGTTACAAAAACTACTGGGGCAAAGATGGCGGAATTACTATCAGTGGCGGAGAGGCGTTGCTTCAGATTGATTTTGTCACAGAAGTGTTTGAAATCGCCAAAAAGAACAGAGTGCACACTGCCTTAGATACCTCAGGGGTAACATTCTCAATGTCAGCGGAATATCTTGAAAAGTTTAACCGTCTGATGGATGTTACAGATCTTGTTATTCTTGATCTTAAGGCTATGAACAGTGGTCTTCACAAAGAATTGACAGGTCACAAAAATGAGCAGATTCTTGAGATGGCTCGTTATCTCTCAGATATGGGAAAACCGATGTGGGTTCGACACGTTTTAGTGCCTGGATTTACAGATCAGAAAAGCGAACTTCTTGCGCTCAGAGATTTCCTTCATGAACTGAAGAATATCGAGCGAGTGGAAATCCTTCCTTATCATACCCTTGGACGTTCTAAGTGGGAGAAACTAGGTATGGAATATCCATTAGAAGGTGTTCGAACACCTTCCGATGAAGAAGTTGCAAAGGCTGAGAGAATCCTTGGATTAAAAACGGATCTAACAAAGCGGTCATCTTCCAAATCTTCACACGGAGCAAGAATTGCTTAATTGATAAATAAGTCATTTATCCCTTCAAATAAAAAAACCATCTTGGCTGATTTAGCTAGATGGTTTTTTTTATATTCATTTATTCAATTGTGCGCGAATAATGTGTAAGATGAACTGTTAGCCCCAATTTCTAACAACACCAATGATTACAACAGCTACCATAACGATAACGCAACCAACAATTTGGAAAAAGAATACCTTTTCGCGAGGTGGATTTTTTCTTTTTTCTTCTTCAAGTTTTTCTTGACGTTTTTTTTCCGTATCTTTTTTTACATAGTATGCCATAATCATGTCACCTTTCTATTTTTCAGAGCCTTTCTTGCGAATAGGAATCTGTATTTCACAAAAATCTAATTCGTTGTCATCGTCGTAGAAGATGGCATCGATGAGACATTCGTCATAAATATCTCCAACGATTTCGTAATCATTTTCCTCAATCCAATTCATAAGCTTGTCGATATGCTGTGTCTCATAAGGCATTCCAAATTTTGGCATGCAGACATATTCACCTTCTTTAAGAATATGGACACCAGGCAAGTCTGGCAGATCATGATTAATTATACAACATCCGCCAGCACGATTCAATGGTGTGCCATTTAAAACTTCGTCCTTGAAGATAAGAGCACCCCAGCGTCTGCTTGGAAGAATGCCATGTTTTTCTGCTTCATTCCATATTTTCATTAATGCATAATGAAGTTCGTATCGTGTATGGTTATCATGACGCCATTCATGATAAAGAACTCGCCGCTCTGGAAAGTATTCAATCGTTGGCTTGTAATCGGTATCAGAGTAAGAAGTGGCATTACGATAGATGTTTACACGTTTTTCTATCTGCTTTTTCTGTAATTCTAAAGCCTCGATTTCTTTTTTGATCTTAGCATGCTGTGATTCTAACAGCTGGATAGTAGATTCAGAACTGTTAGATGAATTGTTTTTTCGAATGTCTTCTAATGGCATACCAATGGATCTTAAAAAACAGATTTCTCGCAGAAGTGGAATCTGCAGAGTGCTGTAGTAGCGATATCCATTATTGTCGTCAATGATTTCTGGTTTAAACAGATCAATCTTATCATAATAAATCAAGGTCTGACGACTGATATCGTGAATCTGAGCCATTTCAGAAATTGATAATTTACGATTGATTGATGAATAGTTTGTTTTGCACATAGCTCTCTCCTGTTAGTGGATGTATGATACACATTGGTGTATGGACTAGTGACGAAAAAACTTAAAAATTTTGTTTAAAAAACTGTATCCTAAAAAATACATTTTTTTTAGGATACAGTTTTTTGTTGTATATATGTTATGCAGAAAACGTTTAATGCAATCCATATTCTGCATGAATGTATACAAAACGCTTGTTTTTATTCCCAACGTTTAAAGTTTTTATATTCGATGCCAAAAACATCAAGTATTTTGCCAACCATGTGATTGATCATGTCATCAACTGTTTCGGGCATGTTGTAGTAAGTCTGCATTGGAGGCATGATGATAGTGCCCATCTGAGACAGGGATAACATGTTTCTTAGATGGATGGTGTTGAGAGGAGTTTCTCTGGCTACCAAAACAAGCTTACGACGCTCTTTGAGAACCACGTCAGCTGCACGGAGAAGAAGAGTGTCAGAGTATCCGTTGGCGATTCCTGCAAGTGTTTTCATGCTGCATGGCACTACCACCATGCCTTCTGTTTTGAAAGTGCCGCTTGCGATAGATGCACCGATATTCCAATTGTCATAAACTTCATCCGCAAGAGCTTTCACCTGGTCTACGGAATAAGGTGTTTCCATTTCAATGGTTTTTTCTCCGCCACCAGAGATGACAAGACAGCTGGTCCAATCATCCAGTTCACGGATTGCTTTTAATAGTCTGATTGCGATAGGCATCCCGCTGGCTCCGCTGATGCCGATAACTAAACGTTTCATTATAATGAACCTCCTCTGATAGGAATCTTGATCTGACAAAAATCTTTTTGGTGTTCAGCTGTGTAAAATGTAGTATCTAACATACATTCATCAAGGGCAGGGCCGGCAACTTGATATCCGTTGTCTTTTACCCACTGTCTTAATATGTGAAGATGTTCTGTTTCGAATGGCATTCCGTATTTGCATAGACATACACATTCGCAAGGTGGAAGATTCATTACTTCAAAACCATTGAGATTGATGCTTCGAAGTTTTTCTTCATATTCTTCAGGGACATTAATATATGCTCCCGCATGTTTAAAGTAGTCTTGGCTTTCTACAGATTCTTCAGAAAAATATGCGCCAAATCCCCAAGCGATTGGAATGTCGTGGCCATTGCAAAAACGGCGAAGCTTCATGTGAGAAAAATGCATTTCTGCGCGACCCATATCAGCGGTAGGCCATTTGGACATAAGAATGATGCGTCCTGGTGCAGTGCTTTTGTATGGTGTATAACCATGTGTCTGAGCTTCCCTGATAATATTGTAATAATTCAGGCGCACGTCAATAACATCCATCTTTCTCTGAAGATCTTCTAATTCTTTCTTGATATTCTCTCTGTTTGAGAGCAATAACTCTGTTACATTGTCAATGTTTCTTTCGTGCAGATTGTCGACAATCTCTTTAAGTGAAACATTTTCGCATTTCAAAGTACAGATTTCTCGTAAAAAAGGAATCTGAAACAGTGAATAGTATCGGTAGCCATTTTCATCTACATAGCCAGGTTTAAAAATATCATGCTTGTCATAGTATATCAACGTCTGACGGCTAACCCCACATGTATTGGCCATTTCGCTTATGGAAAGCCAGTTGTTTGAGTTACTCATTAAAAAAACCCCTTTATCATATCCAAAAGATGTACGTTTGTAGTAAAATGTGTGTACTGGTACACACCTATTATAACGCATTTATTTTAACATGTAAAACAACTATACAGTCAAATTAAAAGATGGCAAATATACAAGTATTTTTTACTAAAAATACTAGAAAAAAATTGTGAAATAATACTAGAAAAAAGTATTGGCTGTATATGTGCTATATGCTTTTATAATTAATAACTAGTAATGAATCATGTATAAGTATGTTCTGTTACATAAAAGGAGGAGTTTATTATGAGCAATGTATACGATCTTCGTTCAGCTTTAGAACTGATCAAATCCATTCCAGGCGAATACGTTGAAACAGACGTAGAAGTAGATCCAAATGCCGAGCTTTCTGGCGTATATCGTTATGTAGGTGCAGGCGGTACAGTTATGCGTCCAACAAAGATCGGACCAGCAATGATGTTTAATACAATCAAAGATCATCCAGGCAAAAAATGTGTTATCGGTATGTTAGCAAGCCGTAAGAGAGTAGCAGCTCTTCTTGGAACAACACCAGATCAGCTTGGCTGGTATCTGAAAGACGCTGTTAAAAATCCTATTGAACCAGTTGATTTTGCAGGCGAACAGCCACAGTGTCAGGAAGTTGTTTACAAAGCAACAGATGAAGGTTTTGATGTTAGAAAATTAATCCCAGCACCAACAAACACACCAGAAGATGCAGGTCCATACATCACAATGGGTATGATCTATGCACAGGATCCAGTTGGTGATGAATCTGATATTACAATTCACAGACTTTGCTTACATGGACCAGATGAAATCGCTATTTTCTTTACACCAGGCGCAAGACACATCGGTGCTATGTATGAGAAAGCTGAAAAACTTGGAAAACCACTTCCAATTTCTGTAAGTATCGGTATCGACCCAGCAATCTACATTGCTGCAGGTTTCGAACCACCAACAACTCCATACGGATATAATGAATTAGCATGTGCTGGTGCTCTTAGAGGAAAACCAGTTGAAATGGCTAAATGTCTGACAGTAGATTGTAAATCAATCGCTCATGCAGAATACGTTATCGAAGGTTACATCCTTCCAGAAAAGAGAGTTCGCGAAGACCTTCCAACAGGTTCCGGCAAAACAATGCCAGAATTCCCAGGTCAGACAGGTCCAGCACCAATGAACCCTGTTATCAAAGTTACTGCAGTAACAACACGCGTTAACCCAATTATGCAGACAACAATTGGACCATCTGAAGAGCACGTACATATGGCTGGTCTTCCAACAGAAGCTTCTATCATTAACATGGTAGAAACAGCTATGCCAGGCAAACTGTTAAACGTATACGCTCATCCAGCAGGAGGCGGTAAATACATGGCTGTTTTACAGTTCCATAAACAGGTTGCTTCCGATGAAGGTCGTCAGCGTCAGGCTGCATTACTTGCATTCTCTGCATTCAGTGAATTAAAACATGTAATCTTAGTAGACGAAGACGTAGATCCATTTGATACAAATGACGTTCTTTGGGCAATGAATACTCGTTTCCAGGGCGATATCGATATCATCACAATTCCAGGTGTAAGATGTCATCCATTAGATCACTCTAACGAAACACAGTATAACCCACTGATCAGAAACAATGGTATTGCATGTAAAACAATCTTTGACTGTACAGCTCCATTTGATCTTAAGAAACATTTCGAAAGATCTCAGTTCTTAACAGTAGATCCTAAGAAATGGCTTCCAGATTTTGAATAATCCGGTACAGAAATAATTAAATGACTTTGAAAGCGCTCCCTATCTATGCAGGGAGCGCTTTTTAGGTTAAAATAGAGCTGGCTGTTTGTCAGCAAAGAGAGGAATTGATTCATGAAGTCTGTAAAATCAAAGAACAGGATTAAAAACTTAACATGGTCGGCTATGTTTTTGGCCATTGGTCTGGTTTTGCCATTTTTTACAGGGCAGATACCACAGATAGGGAGTATGTTGTTGCCGATGCATTTGCCAGTGCTGATTTGTGGTATGGTCTGTGGAGGTGGATGGGGATGCCTGATTGGTTTTGTTCTCCCGCTGCTTAGATATGCGCTTTTTGGTATGCCGATAATCTTTCCAATGGGAATATCCATGGCGTTTGAATTGGCTGTGTACGGATTAATAGCGGGAATGCTGTATCGGTATTGGGCTAAGAATACCTTTAAGAGCATTTATGTTTCGATGATCCCAGCTATGTTAGCAGGACGAATTGTGTGGGGAACCGTTTTTGCCCTTTTGTGTGGCGCGGCTCAAATGGAATTTACATTCAAACTGTTCTGGATAAAAGCGTTTGTGGAGGCAGTTCCGGGTATTATTCTTCAACTAGTCATTGTTCCACTCGTCGTACATGCATTAGGACGACGGGCTGAATAGTTATTGATGAGTGGAAATGATAAATTGTATAAGAAAAAATAATATTATGTTTCAGAAAAAGGATTAAAAATATGAAACGATATGATATAATGCACATAGTGTTTTGAAAGTAACTGCCTACGAAAAAGGTAGTTGCTTTTTCGTGTGCAAAAATCTGTTGTAAAAATATACATTTTTGCATGGAAATATACACAAAGGAGAGTGGTGTTATGAAACGTGTTGAAGATTATGTTAGAACAATTCCTGATTTCCCAGAAGAAGGGATTATGTTCCGTGATATTACAACTGTAATTCAGGATCCAGAGGGATTTCATCTTGCAATTGACGAGATGATCAAACTGCTTGATGGCGTGGATTTTGATATGGTTGTTGGTGCTGAGTCCAGAGGATTCGTATTTGGAGCACCAATTGCATATGCGTTAAACAAAGGATTTGTCCTTGTTAGAAAGAAAGGGAAATTACCATGTGAAACAATCTCACAGTCCTATGATTTAGAGTATGGCAGCGCTGAGATTGAGATGCACAAGGATTCTATAAAGCCTGGACAGAAAGTAGTTGTAGTAGACGATTTGATTGCTACAGGCGGTACGATTGAAGCTTCTATTAAGCTGATTGAGCAGCTTGGCGGTGAAGTGGTGAAAGTTCTTTTCCTTATGGAATTAGCTGGTCTGGAAGGAAAGAAGAGACTGGCAAAATATGATGTTGAATCCGTGATTACATACGAGGGTAAATAAGGAGAGTTTACATGGGAGAATTGGTTCTTGAGATGAAGAACATCACCAAGACATTCGGTTCTGTTGTTGCCAACAAAGATGTTAATCTTCAGTTGTTTGCAGGTGAAATCCATGCACTGTTAGGGGAAAATGGTGCTGGTAAGAGTACACTGATGAACGTTTTGACAGGTATCTACAAGCCAGATGGCGGTGAAATATACTACAAAGGAAAGCTGGCTACAATCCGCAATCCAAAGCATGCAGTTGCCATGGGAATCGGTATGGTGCATCAGCATTTCCGTTTGATTCCTACATTGTCTGTAGCTGAGAACGTAAACCTTTATTCTGATGACAGAAAGTTTTTCCTGGATCAAAAAGGGATGGAGAAAGTAATCAGAGAATGTTCTGAAAAGTTCAACCTGTCTGTGGATCCAGCTGCAAAAGTATGGCAGCTGTCTGTAGGTGAGCAGCAGAGAGTAGAGATCATCAAGTTGTTATACAGAGGAGCAGAGATTCTGATTCTAGATGAACCATCTGCGGTTCTTACACCACAGGAAGCAGATGATATGTTCCTGACTTTGCGTAAGATGGCTCAGGATGGCAAGGTAGTTATCGTTATCTCTCACAAGATGAACGAGGTAATGAACCATGCAGATCGTATTACTGTTCTGAAAGGCGGCAAAGTAGAAGACACTATGCTGGCTGCAGATGCTACTGTTGATCGTTTGACAAAAGCGGTAGTTGGTGATCGTGAAATGGAAGACATTTTGCCAAGAAACGGAGAACTGTCTGAAGAGAAAGTTCTTCAGTTAGAAGATCTGTGTGTAAAGAATGATAAAGGACTTCCTGCTATCAAAAACGTTACTATGGACATCAGAAAAGGTGAGATTTTTGGTATCGCAGGTGTTGCTGGTAATGGGCAGAGAGAATTGGCGGAAGCCATTGCTGGCTTAAGAAGTGCTACTTCTGGAAAGATTCTTTTAAATGGTGATGATGTGACAAAAACATCCATCAGAAAACGTATTGACCAGGGTATTGCTTTTATTCCTGAAGACCGTCTCCATATGGGATTGGTTCCAGGGCTTGATTTTAAAGACAATGTTGTGCTGAAACAGTACAACAATCCAAAATACAACAGCAAAGGTCTGATTCGCTACGGTGAAGCAGAGCGAGTTGCAAAAGAATTTGTTGAAAAACATGACATCAAAACAGGTGGAACTGAACTTCCAGTTGGGCTTATGTCTGGCGGTAACCAGCAGAAATTGCTGATTGCCCGTGAAGTTGATGGTGAACCTGCGCTGATCGTTGCGGCATATCCTGTTCGAGGATTGGATATCGGTGCAGCGGAAGCAATTCGAGAGATTTTGATCGAAGAGAGCCAGAAGGGAACCGCAGTTCTTCTGATTTCAGAAGAATTAGAAGAAATCTTTAAGATGTGTGACCGTACCGGCGTTCTCTGTGATGGTGAGATGATGGGTATCCGCAAGATCTCTGAAACAGATTTTAATGAGATTGGCCAGATGATGTCCGGCGAGAAAGGAAAGGAGTAGCATATGCCTAAGATTCGTTTTCAAAAAAGAACCAGCGTATCCATGGCTAGACGTGTGCTGAATCCAATCGTTTTCGTATTGCTGGCATTGGTATTTTGCGGGATTTTCCTTGCAATTGTTGGTTTTAATCCATTTGAAGTGTATGGGAAGATGTTGGATAAGATCTTCTCCTTAAAAGGTTTGAAGAACAGTGTGGTTGCAGGTCTGCCACTGATGTTTACAGGTATGGCGGTAGCATTTGGTTACCGTATGAATATGAACAACATCGGTGCTGACGGTCAGTACGCGATGGGCGCCATTCTCTGTGTATGGTTTGCCCTGTATGGACCGGATATGCCTGCAGTTCCAAAACTGATTATCATGTTTATCCTGGCAATGGCTGGCGGTGCTTTTGTAGCACTGATTGCAGCAATCCCAAGAGCTATTTGGGGAGTCAGCGAGACTATTTTGACCATGATGCTTAACTACATAGTTCTGCTGTTCTTAAACTACCTTATGTATGGCCCATGGAAAGCGGCAGGACAGTCTGTTCCACAGACAGAAAAGATTGCTGAGCGATACTATCTGCCAGAGATTGGCAATACAGGAATCAGCTCTGTTGTAATCATTGCCATTATCATGGCGATTCTGATTTATTTCTTCCACAAGAAAACCGCGCGCGGTTATCAGATGGAAGTTATCAGAAGAAGTCCATCCGCTGCAAATTATGCAGGTATGAGCGTTAAAAAGAATATTATTTTTGTACTGTTAGTTTCCGGTGCGATTGCAGGTCTTGCAGGTTTTGCACAGGTTGGCGGTATTATCCACAGATGTCAGGCAGATCTACCAAACGGTGCCGGATACACAGGTATCGTTATCGCGTATCTTGCTGGACTGAATCCAATTACAGTACTTATTGTTGCTTTCCTGTTTGGTGCGCTGCAGATTAGTGCGGTAGCAGTACAGCTTTCTGGTGTTCCATCCCAGATTGCAACAATGATTCAGGGTAGTATTATGTTGTTTGTAATCGCTGGAGAATTTTTCAACCGCTACAAAATTGTGGTTCAGAAAAAAGGAGGTGTTAGCGCATGACAGTAAGTGTGTTAATGGTTTCCATTATTTCGACAGCTATTTTATATGCAGTGTCCGTTCTGTACGCTGCAATTGGTGAGATCTTCGCCCAGAAATCCGGTGTTATGAACTTAGGTTTGGAAGGTATCATGCTGATGGGTGCGGTATCCGGTTATCTGGTTGCTGTTCATAAGCAGAACTTAGGATTGGCGATGATCACTGTTATACTTGTAGGCGCAGCCCTCGGTTTGGTATTTGCATTTGTAACGGTTACTTTACAGGCGGATCAGACAGTTGCAGGTATGGCGATGCTTACATTTGGTACAGGTCTGTCTGGATTTATCGGAAAAGAAGTATCTGGTGTGAATGCAAACCTTGCGTTTGAAAATATTGCAATTCCAGTTCTTTCAGAGATTCCGATCATTGGACCTAGTGTGTTCAATCAGAACATCCTTGTTTATGCAATGTATATCATTATTCCAGTTTCTATGATCTACATTTACAAGACAAGACCGGGTATGATTCTTCGTGCGTTAGGCGAAAACCCAGCGTCTCTTGATGCTGCTGGATACAATGTATTTGCCCTTCGCTACGGATATGTAATCTTCGGAAGTGCTATGACAGCTATTTCCGGTGCCTGTGTTTCCTTGGCATATACAAACTTCTGGTCAGACGGAATGACTAGTGGTAAAGGTTGGATCGCAGTTGCGTTAGTAGTATTCGCATCCTGGAATCCACTGGTTGCGGTGCTTGGTGCATTGCTCTTTGGTGCGATCAGTATTATTGGTATCGACATTCAGATGTTCTATTCTGTATTGCCATCCCAGTTCTATTCAGCACTTCCATATGTGGCAACAATTGTTGCGCTGATCTTTACAACAGGAAACTTCCGAAAGAAACGGCCGGCAATGCCAGCTTCTCTCTGTATTCCATTTAACAGAGAAGAACGATAATTTTTATTTTGCCTACAAAAATATCAAATTAGTAGTAGGCAGAGGAGAGGATTTATGATAGAATCTCTCCGGTAGTTTGATTTTGAGGAACATAAGTTATTTCGTTCCTGAAAATAGATACTTTAATTTTATTTATACTCTAGGAGGAATAATAATGAAAAAGAGATTATTAAGCCTTGTACTTGTAGGTGCAATGGCAATCGCTTGTCTTGCTGGCTGTGGTTCTAAACCAGCTGAAACACCATCAGCTCCAGCATCTTCTGCAGGTTCTGAAGCAAGCTCTGAAGCAGCAGGCGAAACAGTAGCAATGGAAAGTTTAGTAATCGGTGAAATCCAGTCTTACGTAATCAACGATGGTGGCTGGTGTCAGTCTACACATGCTGGTCTTGTTGATGCTATGGCTAACCTTGGCATTCCAGCAGAAAACCTTATGACACTTGAAAACATCTACGAAGAACAGGCAGCAGTTACAGCAGCTGTTGAACAGTTAGTAGAAGAAGGCGCTAACGTAATCGTTGGTATGTCCACAGGTTATTCAGGATACATTTCTGAATTATCCGCTGAATATCCAGAAGTAGCATTTATCCAGTACGGTACAGAAAACGAAGGCCTTTCCGCTTTCGCTTGCAGAAGCTATGAAGCTATGTTCATCGCTGGTGCTGTTCATGAAATGATGTCTATGGCAGATGGCGGAAACGCTCAGCTTGGTTTCTCTGCATCTATGGATGAATTCTCTGTAAATACAGCTATTAATGCATACTGCCTTGGCGCTCAGTACATCAACCCAGAAGCAACTGTTAAAGTAGCTTGTGCTGACACATGGTATGATCCAGACAAAGAAACACAGTGTGCTCAGTCTCTGATCGACGCTGGTATCAAATACATGGCTATGGAAGCAAGCTCTCCAGCAGTTCCACAGACATGTGAAAAGAACGGCGCTTACTGTGTAGGTTACCACATCGATATGACAGAATTTGCTCCAGAAGCAGTTCTTTTCTCCTTCACATGGAACTTTGCTCCATTATTCGAAGCAGCATTAACAGATATGGTAGCTGGAACAATGCAGCCAATGTACTACCTTGGTGGCGACTGTGCTAAATTAACAGCATTCAGCGACAAAGTACCAGCTGAAGCTCAGGAAAAAGCAGCTGAAATCCTTGCAGGTATCGCTGATGGCACAATCAACGTATACGGTGGCCCATTAGCAGACCGCGATGGCAACGAATTAGTAGCTGAAGGCGCTGTTATGGATGACAACACAATCCTGTTACAGGAATTCTACGTAAAAGGTGTAGATTGCGCTTGGTAATTTTTTGAAATTACAGAAAAGTAATGCTTTTTGATGTAGTATAACAAATGTAAAAACGGCCGGAGAACCGATTGAAATCTCGAGAGAGGTTTGATCCTCTCCGGCCTTTTTTGTCAAAAAATCTTAGAGTATATAAAGAAACGAAAAAATGCCGAAAGGCTTTGCATATTACATGGAGGACTATGGTCAATGGATGTAAAGAAATATCTTGAGATTTGCGAACGCAGCAATACTGGTACAAAAGTTTCCAAAGATGATTGGGACATGGATTACATTGTTGAAAATGTAATGGAACTGGTTGAGGATTATGAATTTGAATGGGATAAACAGGTTGTAATTCCAGAAGATGAACAGCTTTTTGAAGACATGTTTAAAGCGGCAAAAGAATTGCTGTTAAAAACAGGTGTTTATAACATGTCTACAGGTAGAATCATCGCTTTCACAGAAGAAGAAATCGATGAAGGTATCAAAAACATGAAAACAGAACTGGTGATGGGTGAAGGCAAAGATGCTTACACATTGATTGCCAGAGGAGTTGAAGATGAGAGAGAACCAGCTGTATGGGCTGGTAACCCAGGTTGTCCTACACCAGAAGAATTATTCCTTCCAATCGTACGTTCTGTTGCAAAAGAGCCAGTGATTGACCTGATGACATGTGGTTCTTTGATCGATGTTGACGGTTTTAAAGTAACTAGCGGTTCTCCTGCTGAAGTAGTAGCTGTTCGCCGTGAGATGGAATATCTCCGTCAGGCTTTAGAAGAAGTAGGCCGTCCAGGATTAGGGCTTCTGGCTGCAGAAAGTGCAGTAACAGAAATCGGTGACTTAGCTGCAGTTGGTGAAAAAAGACTTCGTCCAACAGACTCTCACCTTGTTGCAATGTTCAACGAACTTATCATTGACAACGGCAACATGGTTCGCGCTGCAAGCAAACTTGACTATGGCATGAAGAATGCTTCTTTGGCATGTACAATGGTAGGCGGTCTTGGAGGCGATGCACCAGGAAGTACAGTTGTAATGATCGCATCTATTCTTGCTGCAAACATTGTATGTATGGCAGATTATCACCTTTGCCATCCAATCCACATTCAGGATGTTGCAACAACAGCTCGTGGATGTCTGTGGCTTCAGGCTGTTTTATGCCAGACATTTGCAAAACATGCGCCAGCAATCATCGTATGTGACATCTGGCCATCCAGCGGCAGTCTTACAAAAGAACTTTTATACGAAACAGCAGCAAATGCTATCGTAGTAACAGTTTGTGGCGGTCACTTAGAAGGTCTTGGCGCAGCAAACGGCAACTATCCAAACGGTACTGGTCTTGAAGTTCGTCTGATGGGTGAAGTAGGTAAAGCGGTTGCACGTCAGAAAATGACTCGCGCACAGGCAAATGAGATTGTTCTTAAATTATTAGAAAAATATGAGCATGTGTTCAAGATGGAAGATAAGAACATGGGTGCACGTTTTGATGTTTCTTACAACATGGAAACAATTGAACCTGTTCCAGAATGGCTTGCAATGTATGAAGAGGTAAAAGCTGAATTAGCAGAAATGGGAGTTCAGTTTTAGGAACAAAATCTCTAGTCAAGTACTGAATTTAACAAAATAATATGTTATACTAAATGAGGATTTTGGTGAATGCCAAAGTCCTCATATTTTATTATCCAACATTGTTGGTGAAAGAGGATTCTATGTTTGATGAAGTAACACAGAAAGATATCCAGCGGATGGAGGAAGAGATTGAATACCGCAAATTGGTTGTGCGAAAGCAGGCTCTTGAAGACGTGAAAGAGGCCAGAGCCCATGGTGATCTGAGTGAGAATTTTGAGTACCATGCTGCGAAAAAGTTTAAAAATCAGAACGAGAGCCG
>JAZQSD010000138.1:0-2002 GCA_045629925.1 Eubacterium sp. | reverse complement strand
CAAACGTTCTTCACGTCGAATTATAATATTCTGACTTGTCGAAAACAATCAGGAATTACTGGAAACAAACCAATATTTTAACAACCCTGTTTTAGAATTTGGTGTGAGGATGCCAGTCGCCAAACTATCCACCCCCACACCCGGTAGGCTTTCGCTTCACCTGGCTAAAGTCTATCATTTCGTAAGCAAAAAATACAGCCCATTGTAAAAGGATTTCACAGCAACTTAAAGGGGTAATCACCCTACCGTTTTAGGGAAACACCCTCACATATTTACGAAATGAGGATATACCATGAAAACCCGGCAAGACCCATCAACAAAACCTTATTATAGGTGTCTGTCCTGCCCCAGGTTCAGGAAACTCTGCGGAGGAAGACCCACAAGAGATATGGATTTTCGATCCTGGTGCGAGTATATGCGTGATGTCAAAGACGTTTTTCACTTAACCAATGCGTATATCGCAAAAGAATCAGACGTTTCCATCAAGACCATCGAAAAGATCATGGCGTTAAGCATCGAACAGGACATTCTGAGAGCTACCGCCAGAAGAATCGAGCTTGTTGTTATCGGCCCTGTGCGAGATCACATTTGCAACCTGGACTACGACAAAGATGCCACATCAGAGAGAATCAACAGACTGCTTATGGAAATTGAGTATTGGAAAAAAGAAAACGACCGCAAGGCTAAGATCATCGATAAATACTTGGACTGAATATAAGAAAGGCTAGTATATGAAAAAATTTTTACTTCTGGTCTGTGTGATTATTGCCTTCATGTTAGCTTCCTGCGAGGAACCAAAAAAGACAACGTATTCAAAAGAGGAATTGGAAGAAGCAATCTATGAAGCGGAGCAACGAGCCTTTGAGGAAGGATATGCATATGCCGAATACTACTTCAGACCTGATTTGTTGGAGGCAGAGGCTGAACGAGCCTACGAAGCAGGATATGACGTTGGCTATGAGGACGGCTATGCAGATGGCTACGATGATTGTAAACATGGAATTCGTTCTTATGCCCCTGACGATCTTCCAAAAATCAAAAAGGATAAATAACTCTTATCCAACAATAAAGGAGGTGATGCTTTCTAAAACGCCGCAGCAAAAACAAAAGGAGGAATGTTTATGTACGGTAGCTACAATCAGCTATTGAGGTATCAGGAGAATAACAGGGTTATCAGGATCGCCAAGTATGTCCGGTGTTCCTCAGATGAACAGAAGAAACACGGCTACACGATTTCAGACCAGTTGTCCTTACTGGACGAGTTTGCACAGGACTATGAACTTGTTTCAGTTGGGGAGTATGTTGACGAAGGTGTATCTGCTACGTTGGAGATCAGCAAGCGGAAAGCACTTGACCAAATGATTACGGATGCACTTGCAGGCAAATTCGACATAATTGTCATAAAGTGTATCGACAGATTTTTCAGGAGCGTAGAGGAATATTACGCTGCGCAGAAGCAGTTTCGCAAAGCTGGTGTTACCTGGATCTCCATTGAAGAACCAGACCTAGACCCGGAAGACCCGGATGCAGCATTCAAAATCAATATCTATCTCACAATGGCAGAGTATGAGGCCAAGAAGACAAGCAAACGTATTCGCTTTAATAACAAGATGAGAGTCAAAAACAAGCAGGTCATTACTGGTTCACGCTGCTTTCATTTCCCCTGGATGGTCACAGGAGAGCCAAGAAACAGACACCTTGTAAAAAACCCAGACACAGCAGAAATGGCAATGGATGTCATTGAGTTCTATGAGAAGCACCAAAGCAAGGCAGCAACATTAGGGTATATCAATATCAAGTACGGTCTGAAAATGACGATGACCACCCTTGACAGATTGTTAAAAGATACTCTGTGGTATGGTGAGTACAAAGGTGTTGCAGACTACGTTGCACCCTATATCACCAAGGAACGCTTTGACAGAATCCAGGATATCCTGAAACGCAACGCAAGAGGAAGCCACGATCCCAACAGAATCTTCATGTTCAGCGGACTGGTGAAATG
>JAZQSD010000137.1:0-7482 GCA_045629925.1 Eubacterium sp. | reverse complement strand
CATCATTTATTATGTCCGCATCTCATGGAAGTCTACCCAGATATGCGCCGCCATTTTCCTTCAGCCACTTCTGCTGCAGCTGATACTCAGGGAGCACCCTGGCTACTTCCCTATAAAATGCTGCAGAATGGTTCATGTGTTTCCTGTGGCAAAGTTCGTGGACAATCACATAGTCCAGGACTTCTTCTGGAAACAGTACCAAAAGGCAATTAAAATTAAGATTTCCTTGGCTGGAACAACTTCCCCAGCGGGTTCGCTGGCTGCGAATGGTGATTCTTCCATAATCAACACCCACGATTGGCGCAAAGTGTTTCACCCTCTCTGGGATAACAATCTTTGCCTTGTTCGCCAATGATTTTATCTCCTCCATGGTAAATGGCGGAATCTGTTCCATAAGCTCCTTGCGATTCTGGACTTTCTGATAATTTTTCTCAATCCAGCCACGTTTTTCGTTGAGGAAAGTGTTGATGGCTGATTTACGCATCCCCTTAGGTGCTCTCACAAGAATACCATCTGCTCTTAACTCAATGGAGATTGTCTTTCGCTTGCTGTAGATAATATTCACTTGTAAGTTATCAAAAATATCGCTCATACATTTTACCTGTTACAAAAATTTATTACCGCATTCATGTCTATCATTTTGCATCCAAAAAGATATAATTTCAACTTTATTTTCCATATTTTTTCAACCGACAATCGTCTTTTATCCACCCCCTAATTTGACTCCATTTTTCACGAATGCTATAATACAAATCTGTATTAAACTTCTAATATCGGAGGTCAATTATCATGCGTAAAACAAAAATCATTTGCACTATCGGACCTGCCTGTTCTGACGAACTGACTTTGACACAAATGTGTCAGGCGGGCATGAATGTTGCTCGATTAAACTTTTCCCACGGTTCTCATGCAGAACATAAGGAAAAGATTGAATTAATCAAGCAGGTTCGTGAAAAACTAGGTCTTCCTATTCCAATCATGTTGGATACCAAAGGGCCTGAATACCGCATTAAAACGTTCAAAAACGGCAGTGTTGAAGTTTCTGAAGGTGCAGAGTTTACTTTTACTACGGAAGATATTATTGGCGATGAGACCCGTGTTTCTGTTAGCTTTAAAGGACTTATTGAAGATCTTAATGTGGGCGACAGGGTGCTGGTAAATAACGGGCTTGTGGTTTTTGAAGTTAAGGATTTAACTGACACAGAAGCCATCTGCACAACTATCGTTGGCGGCAAATTAAGCAACCGCAAGAGCATGTCATTCCCTAACAAAGTAATGTCTGGACCTTATCTGTCTGAACAGGACAAATCAGACATTCTGTTTGGTATTGAAAATGACGTAGATTTTGTTGCAGCTTCTTTTGTTTCTACAAAAGATGACGTTGTGTCTCTCCGACAGTTTTTAAATGACAATGGTGGGGAAAATATAGATATTGTTGCCAAGATTGAGAATCAGTCTGGCGTGGACAACATTGAAGCAATCTGTGAGGCTTGCGAGGCCATCATGATTGCTCGCGGTGACTTAGGTGTAGAAATTCCTTTCGTTAAGGTGCCTGCTATCCAGAAGCTTTTGATCAGCAAATGCCGTATGCTTGGCAAGCGTGTGATCACAGCCACGGAGATGTTGGAATCTATGATCCAGAATCCTCGTCCAACACGAGCTGAGATTTCTGACGTTGCCAATGCTGTGTACGACGGCACTTCTGCAGTTATGCTCTCTGGAGAATCAGCTGCTGGCAAGTACCCTGTTGACGCAGTTCGCAACATGGCTCAGATCTGTGAATATACAGAACAAGACATCAACTATAAAAACCGATTCTTGTCTTCCAAGTTCAAGACACAGAACATCGTAGATGCACTTTCTCACGCTACTTGTGCCATGTCCATCGACGTAGATGCCAAAGCTATCGTAGTTTGTTCCGTAACAGGAAGAACTGCCAGAATGGTCAGCCGTTTCCGCGGTCCTGTGGACATTATCGGTATGACAACAGATCGAAAAGTATGGAGAAAGTTAGCTCTCAGCTGGGCTGTCACTCCTGTGATGTCTGAGACTTTTAACTCTATTGATGTTATGTTCTACAAAGCGCTAGAATGCGCAAAATCAACCTTCCCATTACAGCCAGGGGACCATGTTGTATTGACAGCAGGCCCAATCAACGGCCAGATGGGCAACACTAATACAATCAAGCTGGAACAGGTTTAAATTCACATTATAGTTATGAGGGATCTATTATGAAAAGAGAACAGAAAGTAATAGTAAATGATAATGGAACAACTACAATCATAGAGACAAGGGAAACGACTCCGGAAGACGGCGTTGTCCCTGGATCAGTGATCCGACCAATCAGCATGGAATATGTAGGGGAAGGTGATATGTTGTACCACAAAGGTTATTCTAAGGGAATAACCTATACCACCAGTGACCCTAAAATTGTAAGACCTTTTGCATATGGTATATGTGGTATTTTCCTTGTTCTCGGAATAATATTGTTATTTGTCGGAATGTGGTTTATCGCAGTACCTTTTATAGCAATAGCAATATATGCATTTATAAAATCCAAAAAGGACATTGACAGAAAAGCTGCTGAATTACAGAAGCTGAGACAGCATGCTATGGATGCCCCAACGGAAGACACAGAGGAAAAAGAAATATAAACCTTGAAACAAAAAACACCTGCCCCCTGCAGTTACACTGCTTTGGTCAGGTGTTTTCTTATATATTGTCTTGTAAAATTGTGTTATAGCTACCGTTCTATAACACCATGTCTTCTAACATCACACGTAGCATCTTCTGTGTTTCGATTACGTACTCAATGCAATCTTTTGCAGAGATGGCTGATAAAGCGCTTTTGTGTGCCGCCGGATTTCTGTAATCAACTCTTACTTTTTCCACAAACAGGTAATCCTGCTCAATCTTCTGCTCTACAGCCCTTCTTGACAGACCACTGAACAATCTCTGCTGAGCAAAGTCGATGAAGGTGTTGTAGTCGTTGCGGTTTACAACACGGTATCCTGTAACGTTTCCGTTGGAGTCTTTCAATCGCTTGATACCCATGAATGGCAAGATTTTGCCCAAAGTGAATTCTTCTTCTGTCACTGGGTCCGGAAGTACCTGGGCGCCTCGTCTTTGTCTTACAGATGTAGGCCAAAGAGCTGTGTTTGGCGTCTGACTTCTAAGATAAGCAAAATACTCATCGTAAAAACGTCTTGTGGTTTCCACTTCAAGAGCTTTTGTCACCAGAAGACAAACCCCTGAGTAATCATAGATATTTGGATTCTTTGTTAAGGAGTCAAAGTTTGCCTTGGCTGTGATAAGAAATGCTCTGCTCTTATCAAGCAGCTTACGGCGCCAAACATCCTCTGTCAATGCGTTAATCAGAATCTCCTCATAGCGCTGAGAACATATCTGCACGAAATCTTTTGTGGCAGTATGTACCATATCAGTGATCTTATTCTGAAATTTATGTAATGCAGTTTCCTGGATTTCTTCGTCCTCAGAATCTAATTCTGACTGAAGTTCTTCTCTGAAAGTCTCGATCTGGTCAAACATTTCTTTTACAATTTCCGCAGAAATACCTACTCCGTTTAACAACAGTTCCTGAAATTCTGAGAAGCATTTGATCTTTCGATTCTCTTCCTGAATTTTTGCGATTTCGGCTTCTTTTTCCTTTGCCTCCTGGCGCAGTCTTTCAAGTTCCGACATCATCTGGGCTAACTGATTCTCCAGCTGCTTTGTCTGGTCCATATCAGCAAGTTCGTTCTGGCAAGAATCGATCTTTTTGTCCAGGGCTTCTTTTTCCTTTGCGACTGCCATAAGTCTGAACAGGCATTGTTTTTCCTGTTCTGCAAAAGCATTTTTCACTGCGCGAATCTGTGCACGGATGTACTCTTTCTCTTCTTCGCTTGCATCCACAGCATCTCTGATGTCAATGATCGTCTTTGCAGTGTAGACAAAGGCTGCTTTTGAAAGGAATTCCCCATATGCGATAATGCCTTTTGGCAATTCTGCTATGCGAGTTTCCTGATAAGGTGAAATCAACGATACCGTCACACCTGCATAATTCACACACTGCTCTGCTGCAATAATTCTCGCCGGAGCCTGAAGCTGATAGAAGAAGATTACATCGTATGCGTTTGGATCTTTGGCATTCATTTCTGAATAGACACACACATCCGCCTTAGCACCTAACTCTTCTAATCTCTTTTCTATAAATCCTGCGCTGTGTCTGTTCCCAGTCACGTACAGCACCTGTTTTTCACTTTGCATCTCTTTTATCAAAAGATACGATATTGTCTTCTTGCCCGTTCCCGGAGACATCAGCACGGAAATGCGTTTCTCCCCATTCTGTATGTGTTCCAACACTTTGTTGTAACACTCATATTGAAAATCTGCTAAAAAAGATGTATCCATTTTTTACCCCATCCTATTATATACGACAGGGCCCCTTACGGAGCCCGCTCACTTAAGCGCTCAACGGCACTTGCATAATCACATCAGTCACCAGAATGTCGTCAATCTTCACCCCCAGCACTGCAGATAGCACAAGCAGATTGTCCACCGTTGGCAGAGCCAGGCCCTGCTGCCATTTGTAGATGGCCTGTGGTGTAGCAAAGCCAAAGGCTCGCTGCAGATCTGCCACGCTAAGTCCTGCTCGCTTGCGCAAGAAGATTATATTCTGGCCTGTTTTTTCCATATTTACTACTGGAATATCAAACATAGTACACTCCTCCTTCTTCAACTACAAACAGATCACTATCATGATCGTCGTTAAAAACATCAACAATTCATGTTCTTGATCGGCACTGAAAGACACAAAAAGCCCCTTACCTCACAAAAGATAAGTGGCTTCCTTTTATCAGAGTATTCTAATAAAACCTACAGCTGGGAAACACAACAGTGCTCCGCCAAACTGCATCTTACCTCATATGAGTATGCACGATCCATAAAAAACATTGAATGATTCACTGTCATGTTTGCTCCTTTCTGCCGGTTTCGGCCTGATTAATTCCTAGTTACATGTGATGACCGGTGGCCATCGGTACAACTATAACACTATTGAAATGATTTGTAAATTATACTTGTAATATAATTTTTCAAAAATTTATTCTTCTTTTATTGCAAATTAGTAAAATCCTTTTTTGTAAAAATTGCCCGCATTACAGCCATGGGGATCACTTCCAGCCAACCAGCTTACCGCTTAAACCTTTTTCATGGATTTCGGCACATTTCTATGCCTAAAGGAAAGTTTTCCGTTCAAGATTCAAGATTCAAAAACAATTTGTTTACCGTTCATCTTTGACCATTAACCCATAACCTAAGACCGTTAAAAGGGGGCATTTCCCCAAGATCATCATGCAAGATGTTCTTTTCCATTTTCGCCTAGTCACATGGATGATATGTAACATAACCCTGTTACAGGGAAGCTGGGTTTGAAGTTTTCGTAATGTGGGCAAATTCATTCCCATGCCTCTGCTTTTTATAGCAGAGGCATGGCATATTCATTCATCAGGATAGAGCTGCGATAGATTCTATCACAGTTCTATAAAAGTTGTGGCATTGGATACTTTAATCTGGGTATCCAGCTCTGCCAGAAGGGTGTTGCGCTTTTCTTCCAGAGCCTCCATCTTCTTTTCCACTCCTAATGGGTCCATCAGTTCCGTGGTGTTCTCCTTAATGTAGGCTTCCACAACTCCCAAAGGCTTCTCATCCTTCGCCTTAGTGTCTCTTCCCAGGATGCTCAGTCGCATTTCCTCTGCAGTGGCCTGCAGCTGACTGTTCTTCACATCGCTGAAGCGAACCCGTTCGCTGTATTCACTTTTCATTTTGCGCTGAAGGTTGCCTTCAAAATCCGCTTCGCCGCCGTAAGCGCCTCCGCCGCGAAGTCTGCTGCGCAGGGAAATAGCTCCCGCTACTGTGAAGGTGCCATAAGAAGTTTTCACCACTGTTTTGGCGTTTGACTCTACAATGGCTGCGTCAATCTTCTGAAACCGCTCAATCAGATCCATAATCTGCTGATATGCGCTCTCAGCTTCTTTTGCAAACTCCTCCTTTGAGATGCGTTTTGCATATACTTTCTCTTCGTTTGGCTTTGTTGTGTCAACGAAGCTTGCTTTCGCAATTTTATCTGTTATCTTCTTTACCAGAAGGTCTCTCTCGTCCAAAGCCTGTGTTACTAACATCTTTTCGCTCATAAAAAATCCTCCCTTAAAATCAGTTCTAAACCTTTTGTCTAGAGCTCATTCTAAGGGAGGAATTCACGTTTGTCATTCAACCTGTAATATAATCACAGGTTACATGCACATCTTATAAATAGCTTCTACATCTGATGGATACAAAGTCTTAAATCCAGCTATCTGCTTTCCTTTGCAGGCTTTTTGTGCCATGGCCGGAATCTCTTTCTCTTCCACTCCGATTTTTGTCAATGTATCGTCTAAGCCCAGATCTTTGAACAGAAAGTCTGAAAGCATCTGAATAGACCTTTTTGCTATCTCCATATCTGGCAAGTTTGGATCAATGCCAAACACATTTACACCGAAGGTCACATATCTTGGCAGCGTCTCTTCATCCAGACAGTAGTCAAGCCATCTTGGCATGATGATTGCCAAGCCAAGACCATGTGTCACATCATATACTGCTGATAACTGATGTTCCATAGCGTGACAGCTCCACACCTTTCGCTTGCTTCCCATGATAAAACCATTGATTGCCCAAGAGGATGCCCACATAAGATTTGCACGGGCCTCATAGTTTTCAGGTTCTGCCAATGCTATCGGACCGAATTTAATCACCGTCTTCATCAAACCTTCCATCATGGCATCAAACATATATAGATCTTGTCCTTTTAGGAAATATGTCTCCATCACATGGCTGAAGATATCCGCCGCACCACAAGCTGTCTGGTAAGTGTCTACACTGTATGTCAGCGTTGGATCAAGGAAAGACACCTTTGGATAAAGAACCTGACCGCCCATTCCAAGCTTATCCCTTGTGGCCATATTGCTGATTACACCGATGTTATCCATCTCAGAGCCTGTAGCTGCGATGGTCAGCACGGTCACGATAGGCAATGCCTTCTCCACTGGCACTCTGTTTACGAAAAAGTCCCATGGATCGTGATCTACACAGGCGCCTGCTGCCATGAATTTTGCCGCGTCAATAACAGATCCGCCGCCTACTGCAAGCACTACATCAATCTCATGTTCTTTGCAAAGTTCTGCACCTTTTCGAACAGTTTCAATCCTAGGATTTGGCTCCACTCCGGCAAGTTCTACTACCTGAAGATCTACTGCCTTTAGTTGCTCTAACACCTGCTCATAAAGCCCGGTCTTTTTGATAGAACCGCCGCCGTAAACTAACAGCACCTTTTCTCCAAATCCAGCCAGTTCTTTTCCAAGATGACCAAGCTGGTTTTCACCAAAGTAAACTTTTGTTGGTATATCATAAACAAAATCGTACATGAAGCAATTGTCTCCTTTTATGTTT
>JAZQSD010000136.1:0-5452 GCA_045629925.1 Eubacterium sp. | reverse complement strand
AGACAAGGAGAAAAACATGATCAAAAAAAGCAAACAACGAGATGCTATTCAAGCATTCCTGATTGGCCGTACTGATCATCCAACTGCAGAGTTCATCTACAGTCATCTTCGAGAAGATATGCCGAATCTTAGTCTTGGAACTGTATATCGCAATCTGGCTCTTTTAGCAGATTTGGGCGAGATTCAGAAAATTTCAACAGGAGTTGGCCCAGACCACTTCGACGGAAATGCCGCCCCCCACAACCACTTCCTTTGCAAGTGTTGCGGAAGCGTGTTAGATCTAGAGATGAAGAGTATTAATTTTATCGACGATGTCGCTGCCGAAGGATTTGCCGGCCGGATTGACGGACATGTAACACATTTTTACGGAGAATGCCCTTCTTGTATAGAGAAGGCTAGCTGATCCACATTAACAACCATTAACGAAAACAGTGGATGCCACCCACTGATGAAAACAAAAATATTTTAAAAATGAAAGGAAATAAGATTATGAAAAAATTTGTATGTACAGTATGCGGATATGTTCACGAAGGAGAAAACCCACCAGCAGAATGCCCAGTATGCCACGTTCCAGCTGAAAAATTCAAAGAACAGGCAACAGATATGGTTTGGGCTGCTGAACATGTAATCGGCGTAGCACAGGGCGTAAGCGAAGACATCATTGCTGACTTAAGAGCAAACTTTGAAGGCGAATGCACAGAAGTAGGTATGTACTTAGCAATGGCTAGAGTAGCACATAGAGAAGGTTATCCAGAAATCGGTTTATACTGGGAGAAAGCTGCTTGGGAAGAAGCAGAACACGCAGCTAAATTCGCTGAATTATTAGGCGAAGTAGTAACAGACAGCACAAAGACAAACCTTGAACTTCGTGTAGCTGCTGAACACGGCGCAACAGAAGGTAAAACAGATCTTGCAAAACGTGCAAAAGCTGCTAACCTTGATGCAATCCATGACACAGTTCATGAAATGGCAAGAGACGAAGCTCGACACGGCAAAGCATTCGAAGGTTTATTAAAGAGATACTTTGGCTAAAAATTTGCTCTAAATACTGACTTTTACAAGAGGGAACGAGATCACTCGTTCCCTCTTTTTGTACCTGTCTGCTCCGTATCTAGCTTGACTGTGATTTCTCCTACGAATCATCAGCTTGAAATGCACAAACGCATATGTTACTATACGAACATCTAAGAGAAAGGACGAATCACAATGAACACACAATGGAAAGACATGTCTCCGATGGAAAAAATTGCCCTTATTATCAGCTGCATCTCTGCTTTTATTGTAGCATTAGCCCTTCGGAAGGCGGATTCTTTTTCCGTAGACATTATCTGTCCCGCCATCGCGATCGCCACTGCATTTGATGCTTTAGCCGCTTGGAAGAGAAATCGCAAGCTGGCCTATTTACTGATTGCTGCAGCAGTTATTTCTCTAGCTTTCTTTATTCTGGATCAATGCCTGTTTTAATTACACATTAACAATATAACTTTAATATCCTTTATATAAAAATAACGCCCGATGGGCGTTATTTTTTGCTCTTTATTTATTTTCCATTGGCCGGCTCAATGTTAACACTTTTTCCTTTGATCTTAGCCTTCTTCATAGCTTTCAATACAGCTTCGCCATATTCCTTTGGCACTTCCACAAAGGTATACTTGTCAAACATATCAATCGTTCCAACCAAATCACCCGGCATTCCGGATTCTCCTGCTACCGCGCCCAAGATATTGCCCGGCTTCACACCGTCCTTGCGGCCAACATTGATAAACAGACGAACCATCCCCGCCTCCTCCGCGCCAGTATCTGAGAAGTCATAGTTGTCCTGTTTGCTGTCCTCTTTATCAAGAATTCCCAATGCTTCTGTAAGGAAAGCTGCCGCAATATCCATCGCTGTATAGTCTTCTTTGTTGATCTTATTTTCAATCATATTGATTGCTTTTGTCAGATCCTCTTCTTCAATGATTCGGGAAATCCGATCCATAATCTTGTCCGCTTTTACCGCAGTTACATCTCTGCTAGATGGAATTGGCTGCGCCAAGATTTTAGTCTTGCAATATCTCTGGATTTCTTTTAATTTGTAAACTTCTTTTCCTTTGATAAAAGTAAAGGAACGGCCTGTTCTACCTGCTCGTCCTGTTCGGCCGATTCGGTGCACATAATATTCATCATCCTGTGGCAAGTCATAGTTAAACACCGCTTCCACATCATCCACATCGATACCTCTGGCTGCAACATCTGTAGCAACAAGAATATCCACTTTGCCTTCGCGGAAACTCTTCATGACTCTGTCGCGCTGGGCCTGCTTCATATCACCGTGAAGCCCTTCCGCAAAATATCCCTGCCCCTGAAGTTCTGCAGTCAGCTCATCTACTTTTTTCTTTGTATTACAAAAAACAAGCGACAGTTTTGGATCATAAAAATCCAAAAGGCGTGTTAATACCTCCAGTTTATCCTTACGTTTCACATCGTAATAATACTGCTCAATATTAGGTACCGTAAGTTCTTTCTTCGTAACTTTGATCGTCACTGCATCCTGCTGATATTTTTTGGTAATCTCCAAGATTGCCTTCGGCATAGTTGCAGAAAAGAGCACCACCTGATGCTGCTGTGGAATGTATTCCAAAACAGTTTCGATATCCTCTCTGAATCCCATGTTTAACATTTCGTCTGCTTCATCCAGCACAATTGTTTCCACATAGTCACAACGGATGGTTCTTCTGCGCAAGTGATCCATTACTCGACCAGGAGTACCCACTATAATATGAGCGCCTCCTTTTAAAGAACGAATCTGCTTGTTGATCTCCTGCCCACCATAAACCGGAAGGACTTTTATTCCATGCAGATACTTGGCCAGACTGCGAATCTCGTTGGATACCTGTATTGCCAATTCTCTTGTTGGACACAGAATGATGGCCTGTGTTTTTCTAACATGTGGATTTACTTTCATCAGAAGTGGAATTCCGAAAGAAGCTGTCTTTCCTGTTCCTGTCTGGGCCTGTCCAATCACATCCTGTCCCGTCATTACCGCAGGGATCGCCTGAGCCTGAATCGGTGTGGCCTCTTCAAATCCCATCTCTGTTACCGCTCGCAAAATCTGCGGATATAATTCTAATTCTTCAAAACGCATTATGTACTCTCCTGTAAATCATCTCAAATCTCTAAGTCCTGCAATCCCCATTGCTCCAAACGTTCTTTCCATTTTGCCCCCTGCATCAGGGCTTCTTTTTCTGGCCTGGACAATTTCTTAATATAAGCTTCCCGTCGCATGGCCTCTGACTGGTTGTCGAAAACCTCAAGATGCACCAGCGTCAGCGGACCTCTTCCCTTTGTGTACTTCGCCCCCTGCCCGATGCGATGCATATGCAGCCGTTTTTTAATATCGTTTGTCCAGCCCGTATAGTAACTGTTATCCTTACACTGAAGTATATATGTATAATTCATAAAAGTTCCTTTATCTCTTTGCTTTATGTATATTCAGCCGCCTGTCTTACTGGACAGACGGCAGATTTTCTATATAAAGCAATCGGTATTGCTGTATCTTACCAATCGTTGTTATTTCTCTGTAGGAAAAACCCGATTGCTAATTATAGTTTATTATATACAATTTCTCAGGTCTTTGTGTATAAACTTTCTGATTAATCCAAAAATTCCATCGGATTTATAGGCTCTTCCTCTTTGGTCATTGCAAAATAAAGGTTGCTTCCTTCCAGGTTGTAATATTTGGTAGGCTCCGCAATATACCCAAGCGTTTCCCCCTTCTCCAAAAAATCTCCTTCTTGTTTTTTCACTTCTTTCAGTTGTCCATATACCGCCTGATATCCATTTCCCATATCCACACAAACCGTAACTCCCGTTGTCTCTGTGGTATCAATTTCTACAATTTTTCCCTCTGCTGCTGCCACTACTTTCTCGTTTACCGGGACCTGAATCACAATGGCAGGGTTGTACTTATACTGGTCCAGTGTTGCAAAATAGATGGACTTATCCATACTATAATTCATGATAACATTTCCTTCCACTGGCCAGTTCATCTTAGAATCTTTTCGAAAATCCAGCTGCCTTTCCGCCACTTCTTTCTTAGGTGCGTCTTTTACCGTCTCTACAGATGTTTCCACCTGAATCGGTTCATCTACCTGTGCCGTTACTTCTGGCTTTCGCTCTGCCACAGTAGGCGCTACATCCTCATAACCTTCATATTCAATCCCGGCCATTTCCTGCTCCGTACGATCTTCTGTCTGTGCTACTGGGGTTTTTTCAGGCTCCTTTTGCCCTGTTCCCTGGTATACACCAATCATTGCCGCCAAAGCTGCTACTGTCACAATTCCTGTCACCAGCAATCCTCTAAGTCTGCCATTGCTTGTTCCTCTGTTATTTTCCATAGTTTCACCATCCATTATTTCTTCCCAACAATCGCTTTTGTTTCCAAAACTTTTGCAGATTGTTTTAAAGATAGGATTGCCGAAAAAACAATGGGCTATTCATAATTGGCGGCAACAATTTCTACCCCTGTATAATAATATTTTAAAATTTCTTCGTATTTTTTTCCTTCTTTTGCAAGAGCTTCCGCTCCATACTGACTTAATCCCAGTCCATGTCCATGACCTTTTGTCATGATCCTTACTTTCCCCCCCACTTCTGAGAGATAAAAAGCGCTGGATGACAATCCCAGCTGCTGGCGCAGCGCTTCGCCGTTTATAACATGATTGCCATATTTTACTTTTGTCACATAATTTGCCGAATCCCGCTCCTGAATGACCAGATCCGTCAAAACGGTCTCTTCTCTTACGGTCTCTTCACCCACTATACTCTTGATCGCCTGTGCCAGTTGATAGTTGTCTATAAAAAATATAGTCAGATACTCTTCCGAGGCAATATCCATGCTGCTGTCAACACTTTTTAGATAAGACTTGTCCTCCTGTCCTGCCACTTCTGCTGCATTTCTCGTTAACTTTGCGCTGACCTTGTGAAATGCCGCATCTATCGGCACTCCTTTGCATGTTAAGATCTCGCCCTTTGTCTCCTCCACGCAAAACCGTATCTGCTCTCCATTTTCCGCAAGATTTTCTTGATTTCCTGTCACTTCAAGATCAGGCTGAAGATACAATCTTGTTCTAGCAATCACAGCCTGCGCTTTGATTGCCTCCACCTGGGCTTGACCAGAGATTTCTTCCGATGCAAGCAACACTACTTTTTCCTCCATTTTTTTGATGCTGTCATGTTGTTTGAAAAATCCTGCGTTGTCTCCATGGAAAAACAAGGTGACCATGTAAGGCACCAAAACAACAAGCAGTAAAACTGCTCCCAGTAATTTTATTTTTTCTTTCATGTTTCATTTTATGTCAGCACATTTATTTCATGCAAAAAACTGGCTTGCAAAAATGCAAGCCAGCTTTACATTATTATTTCGTTTTTTCTGTAATAATATTGCTAAGTTGTGCAAACTCCTCTAAAGTCA
>JAZQSD010000135.1:0-43649 GCA_045629925.1 Eubacterium sp. | reverse complement strand
CGTATAATTGATAATATATTGGTGATAACCATTTTTGTACACAAGTTACATCGCCTGTTCCGTCACTATATTCCATGCGTAATACAACTTCTTCAAAATACGAAATGATATCTTCCTGCAAATATTTTTCATTATAGAGATCTGAATGTTCAGGCTTATCGTCAGCAGTTGGTTCTTCATCAGTAATTGGTTCTTCATTCGTTGATGATTCTTCATTCGTACTAATCTCAAAATTCTCATTACCATTCACTATGTTTGAACAACCTGCTAATCCTACCATAAAAACACTTATCATAATGATCAATGCCTTTTTCATCATAAAAAACACCTCCCAGCATCTTAAGACTCTTTTATCAACAATTCATATATATTAAATTCATTATAGCATATATAACACAGAATGACAGGGGCGTTTGCCCCTGTCATAACTTTATCCTGCCACGTCCAGCATATTCTCGATAAAAATCCCGTACCCCCGTGTGGATCATTTACAAGAACATGGGTCACCGCGCCAACTAGTTTTTCATCCTGAATGATCGGGCTGCCGCTCATGAGTGATTGTCATTAGGGACAACTTGTTATTCATCATTCCACCCTGCAAACAATTCTTCTGTAGTCTTGTTGCAATTTAGGCTTGAAGCCCGTTTTTGTTGAATCAGGGTCATTAATTGTTCATGCAATACTTTTGTTTCTTCATCCGCAGGAACCTCAGAGAACTCTTCTTCCAATTGGTCAAAATAGGCTTTATCTTCTTTCCAATCATTGCAGGGAAAACGGATAGATAATAAGTAATCGATACATTCGGTCATGTGTTCTTTATAAGTTTTCATACACAGCCCTCCTATTATTATACCAAATTCATTATATCACATACAAAGCCAAAAAGGCAGGGGCAAACCACCCCTGCCAAATCATTTATCCTGCCGCATCCAGCATATTCTCAATAAAAATCCCATACCCACGTGTCGGATCATTCACCAGCACGTGCGTGACCGCACCAACCAACTTCCCGTTTTGCAGAATCGGCGAACCTGACACCCCTTGAACAATTCCACCTGTTTTTTTCAGCAATTCTTCGTCTGTCACTCTAATCAACATACTTTTATTTTCATGGGGACTATTCATTACGATATCTTCAATCTCTATATCATAATGTCGTATCTCACCATCTATACTGGCATATATTTCCGCAGGCCCTGTTTTAATTTCCTGTTTAAATCCAACTGGCATATAGTTTTCTTCTATCAATTTTTCTATATTATCATTTGTATGTCCAAAGATTCCAACATTGGTATTTTTATCTAATGTTCCTAGATAATGCTCTTTCTGAAAATACAACAATCCTACCAATGACCCTGGTGTTCCTTTCTCCCCTTTGTTTATGGAAGCTATTTCGCTTTCATATAAACTACCTTCTTCCACTTCTAATAACTGATCTGTTTCAGAAGAACTGATACCATGTCCTAACGCTCCATAATCTCCATTAGAATCTATATATGTGATAGTTCCGATTCCAGCAATATCATCTTTAATCCAAATTCCTAACTTATAATCCTGATCTATAGACTTTACCGGTTCCACATCACAAGTAAGGAGTTTTTCCTCTCTACGAACTACAACATGAATCTCCTCTCCGTTGCTATTTTTAACAACCTGCATCACATCTTCTTTACACGTCACAGCCTTACCGTTGATCTCTGTGATATAATCTCCTGCTTTTATGCTGTGTCCACAAGGAGAGATATTTTCTCCATTCACAGATCGAATCACATCTGTATCTACCACATACACTCCATCTGTATGCAAAAGAATACCTACTGTTTGTCCCACAGGAATCAGCTCTTTTCTCTCTACCATATTAACCGTTACAGATTTTACTGGTATAAAACCAAATAGGTTGCAGGATACTTGAAAATGATCCTTCCATCTGTTTGCAAATACTTCTTCAGTATCTTCTTGTTCAAAGGTTACTGGAATAGATTCTTCAATACTTAATTTATCACCTTCAGCAACATATATTTCATTTGGGATTTCCCATATCAATAGTCCCCAAGCAAACACAAACCAGATTGCTAGCATATACAAAAATAATAGTTTTCTTCTGTTCGCTACATAAGCAAATAATTTTCTCATTTATTTCATCCTTTTTAAATTAATACACAAAAAAAGATACACATTTTTGTGTATCTTTCTTCTAGTATGTGAAAAAATATTTACTTCACTCTGGTACTATTTTTCCGTTCTTGCCATATCTTTCATTTCACGAGCATTTTCAAGAACTGTTTCGGTAATCTTCACGCCACCAAGCATTCTTGCCAGCTCCTGTACACTTTCTTCATGGTTAAGTTTACGGATATTTGAAACAGTTGTGCCTGCTTCTGATGTCTTTTCGATAAGAAAATGATTATCTGCCATTGCAGCAATCTGTGGTAAATGTGTGATACATATGATCTGGTGATTACGGCCAGTCTGATTCATTTTCTCTGCGACCATCTGTGCAGTTCTTCCACTGATTCCACTGTCAATTTCATCAAATATTAACGTTTCAATCTGATCATTTTCTGCCAAAACTGTTTTTAATGCTAACATGATTCTGGATAATTCACCACCGGATGCAACCTGTTCTAATGGTTTCATATCTTCCCCTGGATTTGTAGATATGTAAAATCTAGCATCATCTGTTCCGTTAGCTGTAAAATGATCCAAAGTTTCAAACACCATATCAAATCGCACGTCCAAAAAGTTCAGATCTTTTAATGCTTTTGTAACTTCCTCTACCAATAAACGGGATTCCTTTTGACGGATCACACTTATGATATCTGAATGAACTTTAACTTCCACACGTGCTTTTTTATAATCCTCTTCCAGTTTACTTCTGTAAGCATCATAATTAAGAAGTTGCTCTACACGCGCTTCTTTTTCTTTCTTTTGCTCTAAGATCTTTTCTATCGTATTGCCATATTTAGATTTTAAATGATTGATCTCATCCAATCTTTTCGCAGTCTCTTCGAACTGTTCTTCTGAAAAATCTGCATCTGAAAGATATGCAGATATCTCTCTATTAAAATCTGCAAGAAGATTGTCAATATCAGAAAGCTGATCTGCTAATGGAGCCAGATTATTATCATAATCGCAAACAGATAATAATTCACGAAGTGCACGTCCAACCATATCGGAAGCATTTTCTGATGCATTACCTGTCATCTCATATGCTAAACCAGCTCCATCTATAATTTTACGACCATTGGCAAGCAACTTATATCTGCTTTCTAGCAATTCATCTTCTCCAAGTTCCAAAGATGCATTTTCAATTTCTTCAATCTCATATTGAAGGAATGATAACTCTCTAGCCTGACTTTCTTCGTCTAGAGATGCTTCTTCCAATAAACGTTTTTTCTCTTTATAATCAAAATAGTCTTCTTTTAATTCGGTTTTATATTCATCAAGTTTTGCAAAATCATCCAAGTAATTCAAATGATTTTTCTTTGAAAGTAATGACTGATGTTCATGCTGTCCGTGAATATCGATCAACAAAGATGCAACGGAACGCATCATAGAAGCTGATACCGTTTCCGAATTAATCTTACAGACACTTCTGTTTGGCATAATCTTACGGCTCATGATCACCTGATCATCTTCTGGATAAATATCAAGCTCTTTCAACTGGGCAATCGTATCTGGATCATTGACAGAAAAAATCAGTTCCACTAAAGCGTACTCTGCATCTTTACGCAGCATATCTTTAGACGCTTTTTCACCTAATGCTAAATTCATAGATCCGATCACTATGGATTTTCCGGCACCGGTTTCACCAGTCAAAATATTTAAGCCTTTTTCAAAATTCACTTCTGCTTCATCAATTAAAGCAAGGTTTTTAACATGTAGACTCTGTAACATACGTTTCTCTTTCTACTCTCTCTTTATACATCACTCATCATTTTTCTAAGACGTTTCATGAGATTCTCAGTGTCCTGTATCGTTCTGACTGCACACATGATTGTATCATCACCTGCAATACTTCCAACGATCTCATGGAAATCAAGAGCATCTAAAGATGCAGCAACAGCCATAGCCATACCACTTACTGTTTTTATCACTAAGATATTCTGTGCCATATCCATAGAGACAAATCCATCTTTAAAAATACGGATGTATTTATCACTCATATGCTCTGCTTTTTCTACAAGAGAAGTGTATTTCTGACGTCCGCCTTTTGTAGAAATCTTTGTAAGCTTCATTTCTCTGATATCTCTTGAAACAGTTGCCTGTGTAACAGAGAATCCAGCTTCAATTAACTTTGCACACAGTTCTTCCTGTGTTTCGATCTCATATTTGCGGATAATTTCTAATATTTTTGCATGTCTCTTGGCCTTCACTGAAACGCCCTCCATACTAATGCTGCATTTTCTTTCTTAAAATCTGAAGAAAACTTACTCTGTTTAATTTCAAAATTTTTGTTATCTTTTCTGCTTTGCGAACAAGAATCTTATCACCCACGTGCATATGAATGATTCGATCCCCATCAAAACTTACTTCTGCAAATTCATCACGCTCTGCTCTGCGTTCAACCAATTCAATCGTAATATTAGCGTCTGCTCCTACTACAATACTTTTGGATGAAATATCATGTGAATTAATTGGTGTGATAACGATCAGATCTGCCTTTGGGTCAACAATCGGACCTCCAGCTGACATACTGTATCCTGTAGAGCCTGTTGGAGTGGAAATAATGATTCCATCCGCTCCATAAGTTGTCAGATACTCACCATTAACACATACCTCAAGATTGATCAGCTGCAATGAACCAACACGATGAATAACAATGTCATTTAAGGCATTTGTAACTGTAGTAAACTTTTCATTGCGGATTTCACATCCTTCCAACAACATGCGGGATTCCACGTCATATTCGTCAGAAAGCATTCGGTCGATAGCTTGTATTACAGTACTTCTTTCCAACTCACATAAGTATCCCAGTGTGCCAAGATTCACCCCAATCATTGGAATGTTAAGTTCTGCCAAATCTCTGGCTGCACGAACCAGAGTTCCATCACCGCCCAATACTATGATGCATTCCACATCAGGATCAATTGCACCTGGTTTCTGCACACCTTCTGCATGCCAGTTTGCCTCACGGCTAACAAAATACTCACATTCACCGCCATGACTGCAAATATAATCTTTTATTTCATTTGTAACACTAAGATCTTTGTCTTTATGTTCATTTGTAATAATGAAAAATTTACGCATTTATTTGTCAAGCTCCCCGTGAGCTGCATCTACGATGTCAGCTGCGTTTATAAGTAACTCTGTATCTTCGTTCTGACATTTTTCAATATGCATCAGATATTCGATATTTCCCTCTGGACCTTTAATTGGTGAATATTCAAGATTCAACACAGAAAAACCAATCTCTCTGGCAAATCCAAGCACATTTTCAATTACTTCAAGATGTACTGCTTTATCGCGAACAACACCTTTTTTTCCAACTTTTTCTTTTCCAGCTTCAAACTGAGGTTTGATCAGGCAAACCATCTGACCGCCATCTCTCAATAATTCCTTTGCTGGTCCTAATACTTTTGTAAGGGAAATAAAGGACACATCCACTGATGCAAAATCCAAAACATCCGCAATATCTGTAGGTGTTACATATCGAATGTTCGTCTTTTCCATACATACAACACGTTCGTCCTGTCTTAATTTCCATGCAAACTGTCCATATCCTACATCCACAGCATACACTTTTGCCGCCCCATTCTGAAGCATACAGTCTGTGAATCCGCCTGTAGATGCTCCGATGTCCATACAGATTTTACCTTCAAGACTGATGTCAAAATGATTCATGGCTTTCTCTAATTTTAATCCGCCACGACTAACATATTTTAATGTATTTCCATGAATTTCAATTGTTACTTCCTCAGGAAAGGATGTTCCTGCTTTATCTTCTCTCTGTCCATCTACAAATACATTACCTGACATAATCATAGCTTTTGCTTTTTCTCTGGATGGAGCTAAACCTTTTTTTACAAGAAGTATATCTAAACGTTCTTTCATCAAAAATCCTCATTTTACAGTGTCTGATATGTTGCGATAATTTGTTCAACCATCGACTCTGCATTAATTCCTAAATCTTTTCTCAGTTCTTTAACAGAACCATGTTCTACATATCGATCCGCAACACCAAAATTCAAAACCTCTGCAGCTTCTTTTTCACCACGCAATGCCTGAAGCACAGCAGATCCATACCCGCCCTTCAGCACATTCTCTTCCATTGTTACTAAAAGTTTATGTTCTTTTGCTGCTTCTACATGAGCACTGATATCTAACGGCTTCATGAAACGTGCATTAACAAGAGTACAGGAATATCCTTTCTCTTCAAGCATTTTGTGTACCTTAACCGCTTCTTCTACCATATTGCCAATTGCAAAAATTGCAATATCACTGCCTTTATATATTGTTTCTGATTTGCCAATCTCTATTTTCTTTTCAAATTCTTTTAAACCTTCGTATGCCTGACCACGAGGATATCTAATGGCAATAGGTCCATCATGATTAACGGCATAGCGAAGCATAGCTGCTAATTCCCATTTATTCTTAGGAGACATTACCACAAGGTTTGGAATCATGGATAAATATGACAGATCAAAAACACCTTGGTGTGTCTCTCCATCAGCACCAACCAAACCAGCTCTGTCGATGGCAAAAACAACAGGAAGATTCTGCAGACAGACATCACTTACAAGCTGGTCAAAACCTCTCTGTAAGAAGGAAGAATATACCGCAAACACTGGGCGTAAACCTGCTGCGGCAAGTCCTGCGGCAAAAGTTACAGCATGACCTTCTGCAATACCTACGTCAAAAAATCTTTCAGGAAATGCCTTGCGGAAACGATTCAGACCTGTTCCATCAGACATAGCCGCTGTAATGGCAACAACTTTATCATTCTGCTCACCAATTTTTTTCATCACAGAAGAAAAAACATCTGTGTAGTCTGCTTTTTCTTTTACCTTCTTCAGTTCACCAGTTTCAACCACAAATGGTGATGTGCCATGGAAACGAGATGGTGATTCCTCTGCTGGCTCATACCCTTTTCCTTTTTCCGTAATAACATGAACAACTACAGGCCCATTTACTTTTGTAGCCTCTTTTAAAAGGGCAATCATATCTTCAATTTTATGACCATCTACTGGTCCGAGGTACTTTGCTCCAAGATTTTCAAACATCATACCTGGAATCATGAGCTGTTTAATACTGTTTTTTGTTTTTTGGATACGGCGAACTACTTTATCACCAAATGGAATTTTTTCCAGAGATGAATGGACACCAGATTTTAATCCCTGATAGGCATCCGCTGTTCGAAGCATAGCCAAATGTGTAGACAAGCCACCTACGTTTTCGGAAATAGACATCTTGTTATCATTTAACACAATTATAAAATTGGATTTATTGGCAGCCGCATTGTTCAACGCTTCATATGCCATACCGCCAGTAAAAGAACCGTCACCAATAACAGATACGACTTTATAATTTCCACCCAACAGATCTCTTGCTTTCACATAACCAAGACCAGCTGAAATGGATGTAGAGCTATGTCCTGTATCAAAACTGTCACAATCACTTTCGCATCGCTTTGGAAAACCACTAATTCCACCATACTGTCTCAATGTGTGGAACTGATCTTTTCTTCCCGTTAAAATCTTGTGGGTATAGGCCTGATGTCCAACGTCCCAAATAATCTTATCCTTTGGCAGATCACAAACCATATGTAATGCCAGAGTAAGCTCAATAGCACCAAGGTTTGATGCAAGATGGCCACCTGTATTGGATACGTTATCTACAATAAACTTTCTGAGTTCTTCAGAAAGTTCATATAATTCATCTATGTTAAGGCTTTTTATATCATTTGCCTGTGTAATTTTTTCTAAAATTGCCATTATAAAACTTCCTTTATTTGTCTCTGTAAACCAGATGCAGCAATAAGTTGCTTAAGAATTCATTCTTAACTACAAGTGAATCCATCAGTTCAACAGCTTCCTGTGTTAATGTCTGAACATCTTCTTTTGCTTTTTCAACACCTTCCAATGTTACATACGTAGACTTTTCATTTCTTTCATCACTTCCAATTGGTTTGCCCAACACTTCAAAAGTACTTGTAACGTCAAGAATATCGTCCTGTATCTGAAACGCAAGACCAATGTTTCTTGCCAGCGCAGAAATAATCTCCTGCTCCTTCTTTGTTGCTCCTGCAAGAATTGCCCCAATCATCATGGAAGCTTCGATCAATGCCCCTGTTTTTAATTCGTAGATAAAGTTGAGTTTTTCTTTATTCAGAGGAGTTCCTTCACTCTCTACGTCCACAGTCTGACCACCAATCATTCCGTATATTCCAGCTTTTCTTGCTAGTACAGCAAGAGCTTTGCCAATCTGTGGGTTCGAAGATTCCATATTTAATGCGGAAATGGCTGTTTCATATGCATAATTAAGCAAGCCATCTCCCGCAAGGATTGCCATGGCTTCTCCATACACAATATGTGTTGTCTTTCTTCCCCTTCGATATTCATCATCATCCATAGCCGGAAGGTCATCATGAATCAGAGAATATGTATGGATCATCTCCATAGCTGCCATAAATGGTTCGATCACTGAGGATTTCCCGCCAAACATACGATATGTTTCCTGCATAAGAATAGGACGGATACGCTTTCCACCAGACAAGAAGCTGTAATTCATTGCTGCAATTACAGTTTCCTGGTAGCCTTCTTCTTTTGGCAGGAATTGAGATATTATATTTTCAACCTGTAGTGTTCGTTCTGATAATTCTTTTTTGATATCCATTTTAATCTTCCTTTAAAATTCTACCACTTCACCAGCAGAAGTTAACTCAAGCATCTTTTTTTCGATCAAATCTAGTTTTTCACTGCACTGTTTAACTTTTTTGATGCCTGATTCATAAAGTTCAAATGCCTGATCCAAAGGCAACTCGCCTGATTCCATCATCGCAATCAATTGATCTAATTCTTTAAACAATTCTTCCAGGGAAACATCCTGTTTATTATCATTCATTATCAATCACCTTTTCTTTCACTTCTGCAGAAAATTCACCATCTGACATTCGCAGCCAAATAAGTTCCCCTGATTCCACCTCTGAAACGCTTCGAATCATATTTTTCTTACTGTCTGTCACATAAGCACATCCGTTACTTATTCGTTTTAATGGAGAATTCCCTTCCATTCTGTGTGCATAAAGTTCTAATTTATGTTTATATGCCAAGAACAATCGTTCCATAGCATTATGGATCCTTACTTCATAATCAGCAGCCATTTGTCGTTTTTCAAATAATTTATTTTGTGGGCTGAGCAGTTCTAACCGCATACGATATGCATCTATAAGATTTTCTTTCTTTTGCATATGAGTTGTCATAAGCTTGTTGAGCTGCATTTTTGCTATTTGCAGATTTTTTAATACCAAGCGTATGTCAAATACTGCCAACTCTGCTGCTGCAGAAGGAGTTGCTGCTCTTAAATCTGCCACATAATCAGATATTGTAGTGTCTGTTTCATGTCCTACGGCAGAAATGATAGGTGTTTTACACTCAAAAATTGCTCTGGCAACAATCTCTTCATTAAATGCCCATAAATCTTCAATGGAACCGCCACCTCGTCCCACAATGATCACATCCACACCCAATTGCTCCAGTGCCTGAATACCGTTTACGATACTTAAAGCAGCTCCTTCTCCCTGAACCTGTGCAGGGTATAGAATCAACTGTACATATGGATTTCTTCTTGCTGCGATACTTTGAATATCGCGGACCGCTGCTCCCGTAGGAGCTGTTACCACACCAATTCTTTTGGCGTACTGTGGAATAGGTTGTTTATACTCCTCCGAAAACATTCCCATCTCTTCCAGTTCCTGTTTTAACTGCTCAAACTTTTGATAAAGCAGTCCAGCACCTTCTAAAACAATGTTTTCCGCATAAAGCTGATATTTACCATCACGTTCAAACACGCGAACAGCACCCAACACAATTACATTGTCCCCTTCTTTCATTGGGAAGGCAAGACCCGTTCTGCGGCTGCCCGCAAACATAATTGCATTGAGTGTTCCTGATTTGTCTTTTAAAGTAAAATAAATATGTCCGGAAGAATGGTACTTACAATTTGAAACCTCACCCCGGACATATATATGATTCATCATAAAGTCCTGGGCAAACATGTTCTTAATGTAAGTGTTTACCTGTCCTACTGAATATACATTTTTTGTCATGCAATTTTTGCAAGGACGCCATTTACGAATCCTGCGGATTCGTCGCCACCAAATTTCTTTGCAAGTTCTACAGCTTCGTTGATTGCAACAGAAACTGGGATATCTTCTTCATACTTGATTTCATATGTCGCAAGACGCATGATTGTTAATTCAACCTTGCCCATACGGGATACCTTCCAATTCTCTGACGCATTATTCAATGCTGCATCGATTTCTTCCAGAACTTTTTCAATACTTTTTATTTTATTTTCAATGTACTCAAGGTCATTTGGCGCTGCCTCCGGTAAGTCATCTAAAAACAGTTCATACTGTTCTGGCATGTCCTCCTGGGCATAAAATTCTATACGGAACAGCATCTTAAATATCTGTTCTCTAATTTCTCTACGATTCATAAAGTCCTCCGATGATCGCTAATTATTTTTCAGCTTTCATATCCACTTCTGCGATTCGCACATTTACAGCAGCCACATCAAGCCCTGTCATAGTTTCAATTGCTGATTTTACCTTTTCCTGCACCTTTGCAGATACTTCAGGAATAGAGTAACCATAAGCAATGTTCAAAGCTACATCTACAGAAACCTTACGATTGTCCATAGCTACACGAACGCCTCTGGAAAGATTCTTTGATCCGAGACGACTGATAATATCATTTGTAATATTACCTGCCATTGAACTTACACCATCAACCTCTGTTGCAGCAAGTCCAGCAGTAATCGCCACTACCTCATCTGCAATCTGAATCTCACCAAGCTGGTCTTCTCTGATTTTAAATCCTTTTCTATCTTCAGCCACGATGTTACCTCCTCGTTATTTATTCAAACATCGATTCATTAACTTTTTAAACGGGAAATCCTGCAAACTCCCGATATTTTATTATAGCAAATTTCACATTGTTTGAAAAGATTTGTTTTATTCTGATATCATTCTGAAAAACTCTTCTTCCGAAATTACAGGTATGCCTAATTCTTGTGCTTTTGTCAGTTTGCTTCCAGCACTTTCTCCTGCCAGAACATAATCTGTTTTTTTAGAAACAGATCCAGAAGCTTTTCCACCATTTTTCTCAATAAGATCTGTAGCTTCTTTTCTTCCCAGCGTTGGCAGTGTACCTGTTACAACAATCGTTTTACCGGAAAGAAGTTGTCCTTCAGATGTATCCGCCAGTTCCATATTTACATGGTATTCTTCCAATCGTTTAATCATTTCTTTCACTGCATTTGATGCAAAAAACTGTTGGATATAATTAGCACTGATTTCACCAATGTCATTTACTTGCTGCAGTTCTTCCACTGATGCTGATGCAACTGCTTGAATACTCTTAAAGTGCTTCAAAAGAGATTTAGCCGCTGCTTTACCTATGTTAGGGATTCCAAATCCTGTCATCAGCTGATAAGCTTCATTTGATTTAGCATTTTCAATGGCCTCAAGCAATTTATCTGTATTTTTCTCTTTTCCAATAATCCCCTGCTGAATCAGTTCATCTCTATGTTCTTTAAGAACAAACACATCTGCAATATCATTGATGTATCCAAGACGGACAAGGTCAATCACATAAACAGATCCAAAACCTTTGATGTCCATAGCATCACGTCCGACAAAATTAATAATATGACGTTCCTTCTGTGCCGGACAATCTGGAGATGTGCAGCGAATATCCGCAGTATCTTTCTCTCTTACTGTTTTTGTGCCACAAACCGGACAAAACTCTGGAATCTGGAATCTTACTACTCCGTCCGGTCGCAATGACTTGTTGACAGATTTTACTTTCGGGATAATTTCTCCTGATTTATAGACAACAACTGTATCTCCAATCCCCACATCCAGATCGTCAATAAAATCCTGGTTATGAAGGGTTGCTCTAGATACGCTTGTACCACACAAACGGATAGGTTCAAACACCGCAGTTGGGGTAATTCGTCCTGTTCGTCCTACGGAAAGCTCTATATCAATAATCTTACTCTCTTTTTCTTCTGGAGGATATTTGTAGGCTATAGCCCAACGTGGAACTTTAGATGTTGCACCCAACTGTTCACGCTGAGCAAAATCATTGATTTTAACTACTGCTCCATCAATATCATATCCTAAATTTCCTCTGTTTTCGCCGATCTTACAGATTGCATCCCACACCTGTTCAGCTTTTGTGCACACTGCATAGTCTTCGATGATCGGTATTTTATTTTCTTTTAAAAATTCATATCCTTCTGTATGACTTTTAAATTCTTTTCCTTTCACATCCTGGATATTAAACACAAACATGGACAATCCACGCTCTTTTGTCACTTTTGGATCTAACTGTCTAAGTGTTCCTGCCGCGCAATTTCTAGGATTTGCAAATTTCTTTTTCCCTAGAAGTTCCTGCTGTTGATTTACACGATCAAAGTCATCATTTTTCATATATACTTCACCGCGAACTTCAATATAAGGCACAGGATTTTTTAATTTTAGTTTCACATCTTTGATAACTTTTGCATTGGCAGTTACATCTTCTCCTTCTGTAACACCATCGCCACGTGTTACAGCCAGCTGCAGTTCTCCATCCTGATAACGCAGTCCCATTGATAAACCATCGATTTTATACTCAACCACAAACTCAGGATAATCTAATTTTCGTTGCATTTCTTCTACAAAATCATAAACTTCCTCTTTTGAAAACACATCCTGCAAACTGAGCATAGGTACATTATGCGGAACCAAAACACCTACTGTTCTTTTGGCTGTCCCTCCTACTTTTTGGGTTGGTGAATCAGCGGTGATCCATTCTGGGTGTTCCTTTTCAATGCCTTTTAATTCTTGCATAAGCATATCATATTCATAGTCAGTAATTTCTGGAGAATCCTGATTGTAATATCTTTCAATGTGATATTCTATGATTTTTTTCAATTCTTCTAATCGAAGTTTTGCATCCATTCTTTATTGCTCCTCTATTACAGTTGTCTGGGAAGAATGTTTTGTTAGTTCCATTAAATCTGCCCATTCTTTAGGTGTGGCATGTCGATAGCTGCCCTTCTTAATGTCGCCTAATTGTATATTCATGATCCTTGTGCGCTGAAGTCTTGTAACACGATATCCAAAGGCCTGACACATACGACGAATCTGACGGTTATACCCCTGTGTCAAAATGATTTTAAATTTGCGTTTAGAAATTTTAGTCACTTTGCACTTACGAGTAGTGACTTCCAATTCTTCCAGATACACTCCATCTGAAAGTCCTGTGATAAATTCTGTTGTAATATCCTTGTCTACATCTACAATATATTCTTTTTCATGACGATTACCAGCCCTCATGATCTTGTTGACTAGCTCTCCCTGATTTGTTAACAAAATCAATCCTTCTGAATCTTTGTCCAGTCGTCCAATCGGGTAAACTCTTTTTGGATAATTGATAAAATCAATAATATTGTTTTTTTCCCGTTTCTCAGCCGTGCATACGATACCCACCGGTTTATGCATAACAAGCAGAATCTTTTCTTCTTCCAAAGAAACTTCTTTTCCACAATAAACGACTTTCTGTCCCGGGAAAATACGGTCACCCATAACAGCGATCTTCCCATCAATCAGAATATTTCCCGCCTCCACCTGTCTGTCAGCTTCTCGTCGAGAACACACTCCTGCTTCGCTTAAATATTTATTTATTCGAATTCCTTCTTCTGGATATTCTTTCATTATCTGACTCCTACTTATATGCTTCCTTTGCGAAAAATGCCAGACCAACACTTATTCATGTTGATCTGACATTGTTTTTAAAATGCTAATTCGCTGTTAATAAATCTGTACGAATATAACCTGTTACTCCGTTGTAATCAACTTTAGTCCAGCCGTTAGAGTCTGGTTCTAACACTTTTACAGATGTTCCTTCTGGAACTGTGTTGATTAAATCAGATGTTTCATCCTTAGCAGCACGAAGGTTAAGACTTTCTTTCAATGTAATAACCACACCTGCTGATGGAGTAGGTTTGCTTTCTGACACAAATTCGGACTTAATATAGCCAACAGTGTCACCTGTTTTAACCTTTGTCCATCCATTATCAGTAGTTCCCACTCTCTTAAGTTTCATACCAAAAGTTGCAGGCAATAATACATCTGCATCTGTGCTAGGTTCTTTACGAATGTTAACAAGATCTGTAGCGTAAACTGTACCGCTTGCTTCAGAAACACCTGTATTCTCTGGCTGAACAGGTTCTTCTGTATCATCTTCCACAGGATCATCTACAACTGGCTCTTCTGGTTCCTCCAAAAATTCGCCCATTTCTGCATACCAATCCTCTAATGCACCTGGAATTGTAACATCAATCATTTCTTTCAGATTATTGTTAGAATTGATGGCTTCGTCATATTTTGTCTGTACCTGCTGAATCAGAGATGACATATCCGCCTCACCCTGATAAGATGCGATCAGATTCTCAATACTTGGATCTGTCTCTGACTCTCTATAGGTAAGATTATGCTGACCATACACATTATTGATGTAAAGCTCACCATCCTGATCAGTCTCCACATAGAAGAACTGCATTCCCGGAGCAGTCTGAAGGACTTTGGCATATTTCATCTCATAGTATACTGCAACAATGTAATCGCCTTCTTTAAGCCCGTCTTTTGCATAGCAGATAAGGTTATCATATGCATCTACATAATCACTAAAGATGCCATTATACTTCATTTCGTTGTCATAAACCGGTGAAAGAACTTCTTTCAAAACATAAGTATCATGATCTGCAAGGGCATTAAAATACTCTGTCATGAATTCTTCTATTTCTTTCTGATTTTCAACCTGGTATACATCACCGTCTTCTGATACAGATGGAAGATCTGAGTGATTTGCTTTGAACTTCTTAATCCCAACAGAAATAGCGCCGATAATCACCAAAAGAATTAAAATACCAATGCCGATAAAAACAATATTTCTTTTAGTAAAAGCAATAGAACGCTCTTTTTTTACTTCAAATTCATCATGGGAACGTCTCTTTGTCTTCATCTGATCAATGTCATCGTAGGATGGCTGATCATTAAATTGAATGTTATTGAGCTTACGTCTGTCACGAACAGAGATTGCATCAACGAACACAAGGTCATCATCTTCGCTTTCATCATAATCCTGAACATAATCAGCTCTGTTATCCTGATCAAATATAGCCAATGCGTCTGCATCAAACTCTTCTTCCTCAAAAAGCTGCACTTTTTTATCTGATTCATCGAAAATAAAATCAATCACTTCCATATCAATCTCAGGAAGTGGTGCTTCTTCTGTCTGTACAGCAACAGTTTCTTCTGTAACAGACTGTTCCATTGAAAGACTCAGTTCTTCCTGGAAAAGTTCTGTTTCCTCTGCAGAAATCTCATCTAATACATCCATATTAAGATCAGGGATATCATCAATATTTACTTTTACATTATTTTTCATTTCGTTATCCAATAGATGTCCCTCCATTACAAATGATAACGCAACCGGCGGGAATCGAACCCACATTACAGGAGTCGGAGTCCTGTGTTCTATCCGTTAGACTACGGTTGCAAATCGTGTATTCCCTAAAAATACAGTGCAAATTATTGTACCATAACACATTGAAAAAATCAAAAAATTTTTCCTTTTACACATCTAAGATCCGGCATATTTCATCAGCTATTTCAATCGGTGTTTTTCCATCTGTGGAAACAGAAAAATCACTGGCTTTTGCATACGCATCTTGTCTTCGCTCCATCAACTGTTCAATGTAAGATACACTCATATTCCCATTGAGAATCGGACGGTTTGATGAGTTTTTTACCCTATTAAAAACAGTCTCTGGGGATGCTGTCAAAAGTACTATAGCCCCGCTTTTTCTCATTATATCCACATTCTCTTCTCGCAAAACAGTTCCGCCACCACATGAAATAATAGAGGCATCTGTTTGCGCCAAATCCTGCAGACATTTTGTTTCAAGCGCTCTAAAGAATGCTTCCCCAAACTGTTCAAAAATGTCCTTTATCTGCATCTTTTGTTCCTGCTCTATCCATTGGTCCATATCATATTCTGTCCAACGCAACTTCTTATGCAGTTCTTTTGATACAGTACTTTTGCCTGTACCCATAAATCCTATCAAATAAATATGTCTTTTCATTAAAAACCTTATAAAAAATTTCTTAAAATTTTCTCTATTCTGTCATGCATTCATGAAGCCATTCCAAAATTTTATCTGCTTTTTCCGCCTGCATTTGTCCAGGAGCTGACACTTCTCCATCCGCACAGAACGTAATACAAGAGCCAAAAACTCCACCGCAAATTCTAGTAATGACCCCCAATGGTCCCATTGACATAGTTACTATTGGAAGATCAGGATAATGATCGCGTGTATCGTTCGTCAACTTAATCATTCGCACAACGTCATCGTAGTTGTTAGGCATCATAGCCAGCTTTGCAACATCCGCGCCACCCGCTTCCATCTGGTCCATAAGCATGTGAAGGATTCGTTCATCTGGTGTTCCATCAAAATCATGATGAGAAGCAATAACCTTTACCCCCATCTTTTTAAATCGTCGGATTTCTTTTTCTGGTCTTGTTGCTTCGAAGAACTCTAAGTCCAACATATCAATCACACCTGATTTAGATGCAAGTTCGTTAAGATACAGAATCTTTTTCTCATCCAATTCCCTACATCCACCCTGCTTTTTTGTACGGAAAGTAAACAAAAATACAGTCTTTTCAAGATACGGTCTAACCTGTTCTAGCACTTCCGCAACAAGGTTTGGCTGATCAACATCCTCAAAGGCGTCTGCTCTCCACTCAATCATCTGTGCGCCGTGTTCAACAAGCTCTTTTATCTTTGCAATGATCTCTTCTTTTTTATTTTTTACAACAGGTATACAAATAACTGGTCTTCCTTCCCCAAATGTGATACCCTTTATATTGAAAACTCGCATAATAATCCCTCTTTTTTCTGTACTAAACTACAGTATATCCTACATAAAAAAAAGGTGCAAGTCATTGACTTTCAAAAACAAAGAGGCTATTATGTCGAAAACCATTTTGTTGTGAAAGGTACGATCTAACGATATGGATATAAGTGGCAAAACAAAACTTACTGGATTAATCGGAAGTCCTGTAGAACACAGTATCTCTCCCGCTATGCACAATGAAGCATTTCGCATTTTGAACTTAGACTATACTTATCTCGCATTTGACGTAAAACCTGACCAGCTTAAATCTGCCGTGAATGGTTTAAAATCCATTGGTATCAGTGGTTTTAATATAACAATGCCTCATAAAGTGGCTATGTTGGATCTGGTAGATGAATTGACACCAGCTGCAAGACTTGCCGGTGCTTGCAATACTGTTATTAACAAAGATGGACACTTTATCGGTCACACTACAGATGGTATCGGTTATATGCACTCATGCCTTGATGCAGGTCATGATCTAAAAGGCAAAAAGATGACGATTTTGGGGGCTGGTGGCGCCGCAACTGCTATCATTGCTCAGGCTGCTCTCGATGGTGTAGCAAGTATCGACATTTATAGAAGATATCGCAAAGACGCATATGAACAAACAGAACACTTTGCATCACTAGTTTCAAATTCAACCGACTGCAAAGTTAACGTTTATGACATAGAAGATTTGAATCAGTTAAAGAATAGCCTGGAAGATAGCTATATTTTGACCAATGCAACTAACGTGGGCATGTCACCTGACGAATCCACCAGTCCGATTAAAGACTGCCGTCTTCTTCATCCAGATTTAGTTGTCTCTGATATTATCTATAATCCACGACAAACTAAACTTCTCAAGATGGCCTCCTCAAATGGCTGTCAAACATTCAACGGAATGTATATGCTGCTTTATCAGGGTGCAGCCTCATTCCACTGTTGGACAGGCAAAAACATGCCGGTTCAGATTATAAAAGACAAATTTTTTAAAGCTTAAGGAGATTTATTATGAGCTTCAAATTTATCAGAGAACTTCCTACACCTGATCAGATCAAAGCGGAATATCCTCTTTCTCAGGAATTAAAGGAATTAAAAGCGAAAAGAGATCAAGAAATTGCAGATGTTTTTACTGGAAATTCCGACAAATTCATTGTAATTATTGGACCTTGTTCTGCTGACAACGAAGATTCTGTCTGTGACTATATCAACAGACTTGTTCCTATTCAAGAAAAAACAAAAGATAAACTGCTAATCATTCCACGAATCTACACGAACAAGCCTCGTACAACAGGCGCTGGTTATAAAGGAATCGCTTCTCAGCCTGATCCTGAAAAGAAACCAGACATGGTAGCCGGAATGATTGCCATGCGAAAAATGCAGATTCGCGCAATAAAAGAATCCGGTCTTACTGCCGCTGATGAAATGTTATATCCAGAAAACTTTTTATATATTGACGATCTTCTCTCTTATGTTGCCATTGGCGCCCGTTCCGTGGAAGATCAGCATCATCGTTTAACAGTAAGTGGTTTCAACGTGCCATCCGGCATGAAAAACCCAACTAGTGGAGACTTTTCCGTTATGTTGAATTCAGTGTATGCTGCACAACAGTCTCACCAGTTTGTCTACCGTGGTTACGAAGTTCAGACTGACGGCAATCCTTTGGCTCATGTGGTACTCCGAGGTTCCGTTAACCAATTTGGAATTAATAGACCAAACTATCATTACGAAGATCTTGTACGTTTGATTGAAATGTATGACCAGATGGATCTGGTAAATCCAGCTTGCATCGTTGATACTAACCATTCCAACTCAAGCAAACAATATATGGAGCAGATTCGTATTACAAAAGAAATCCTACACAACCGCACAATTAATCCACAAATCAAATCTTTAGTCAAAGGTATTATGATTGAAAGTTACATTGAAAGCGGTAATCAAAAAATCGGAGAACACATTTACGGAAAATCTATCACAGATCCATGTCTTGGTTGGAAAGAGTCTGAAGAACTGCTTTATTACATCGCAGAAAATGTATAGCATCAAAAAAGGAACAATCATTTCGATTGTTCCTTAATTTTTTGTTTATCTTTAATTCTTATAGATGTTATCCTCTAGGATGCGCCTTCTTGTACTCCTGCTGAAGTTTTGAATGACTCATCTGTGCATAGATCTGTGTTGTTGAAATATCAGAATGTCCAAGCATTTCCTGAACAGAATGAAGATCTGCACCATTGCTTACCATATGAGCTGCAAAAGAATGGCGCAATGTATGTGGAGTCAACTCAATCTGAATTCCAGCTTTTTTCCCATATCCTTTGATCAGTTTCCAAAATCCCTGTCTGCTCATTGGCTGTCCAGAACAGTTTGTAAATAAAAGTTCAATACTTTCATCCTGAACCATAGCAGGACGACCTTTTTTAAGATATGTCTTCACTGCATCTTTTGCTACCGTTCCAAAAGGAATCACGCGCTCTTTATTACTGTCTCTGCATACCATATATTCTGATTTCATATTCAGGTCCGAAACCCTTAATGAAATTAACTCGCTTACACGGATACCAGTCGCATACAGAAGCTCTAACATGGCTCTGTCTCTAAGTCCCTTTGCATTGTCTTTAGATGGCTGATCTAGCAACTTTGCAGTCTCATCCATCGTAAGTATCTCAGGCATCTTCTTCTCAATCTTAGGAGCCTTTGTAGCCATTACAGGGTTATGGTTAACATAACCTTGTTCCACTAAATATCCAAAGAAGGCTTTTGCAGATGCAATATTACGGGAAATTGTGGTAGGCTTCATACCCTCCTCATTCATATGAGCAACGTACTTGGCAATCACATCATCCGTCACATCACTGGCTGACATAATTCCTAAATCTGCGCAGAAAATATTCAGTTTTTTCAAGTCTCTTGCATAAGAAAGTTCTGTATTTTTAGATGTTTTCTTAACATCCCGCAAATACAGAATATAGTCCTGAATACGTTTTTCCATGTGTTAATAACCCCATTTAGCGTAAAAAATCAGGAGGAATTAAGCAATATCCCTCCACTTTCACTCTTTGAATGTCATTATAATGGTAAATTTTGAGAAAAGCAAATAGTATTTTTACAGTTTTCGACACCGATTTACATAATACCACAACATCTCGTCATGATTTTTTTTACTCAACAATATCTTGTGAAAAATCGCAAAAAATTTTTTAAATTTTTTTTAAATTTTTCCGATTAAATCAACCATTTTAGTCAAAACAATTACATTTACATAACTTTCCAGCCAAACTCCTGTCATAAACAAGGTGCTGAGCAGAAAATAAAAGCCAATTTCTTTTTTTGTATGCAATTGTTCTCTACCATATATAGAAGTATAAATTCTGGCTCGAAAATCTCCAGATCTCTCACTCATATTTTTTCTGTATAACAAAATATAAGCCACAACATACACTGGCAACTGCGGTAATGACATGCAAGCAAAGACAAAGATACCATATACTCCATAGCGAATCAAGAAGGAAGAAAAAATAATTCCGTATAAAAATCCCTGCCATCCAGCCCATACTTGAGCACTAATGATTCCCCACCATGTTCTTCCAAAAATAATCAGACATCCCCAGACCGGAAGTCTTGCTCCTAGAACTTTTATAAGACAATCTACTCCCCCATCAAAAATCAGCTTATTATCATGAAACATGCTCTGATGCATATAAGCTATCCAGGAAGCTTCATTTTTCCATATTGTGTTGGCAATAAAGATAGCACAAAAAAAACAACCAAAAAATAAAATTCTGCAAACAGAAAATGCAGTTATTCTTTTGGTTGTTTTCATATTTCGATCATAATTTTCAACAGTTCTCACAGCCGTTCTCCTATTCACATCTATTTCTTAGAACATACTATGCTTGTCTGTTTGAAAAATTGCCGGTTTTATCGATTGTCGATTTTTTCTGGATACAAATCATGGTTAGCCAAACGATTCCATGCGGCTTCTTCCCATTTTGTTCCTGGGCGTCCATAATTACAGTACGGATCGATGGAAATTCCCCCTCTTGGAGTGAATTTTCCCCAAACTTCAATATATTTTGGATCCATCAGTTTAATAAGATCATTCATAATGATATTTACACAATCTTCATGAAAATCCCCATGATTACGGAAACTAAATAAGTACAGTTTTAAGGATTTACTCTCAACCATCTTCACATCCGGAACATAAGAAATGTAAATTGTAGCAAAATCAGGCTGCCCTGTGATTGGACAAAGACTAGTAAACTCTGGGCAATTAAATTTTACAAAATAATCTCGGCCAGGATGTTTGTTGTCAAAAGTTTCTAACATTTCCGGCGCATAGTCCATAGGATATTTTACGCCCTGATTGCCAAGCAATGTTACATCCTGCATTTCATCTTTCTTTCTTCCTGCCATTTTTATCCTCCTAAAACAGCGCTGGGTCTTTTACCCCATTCAAAGCAAAAGCCTGCGCTCTATCAATACATGTTCCACAAGTTCCGCATGGTGCGTCTTTACCCTCATAACAACTCCATGTCAATTGATATGGAACATCCAAATCTAATCCTATCTTTACAATTTCTGCTTTTGTCATATTTACAAATGGCGCTTCCACACGAAGTTGCTGTCCGCTTCCAATGTAAATCGCATCATTGATAGCCTTATTAAAAGCATCGGAACAATCTGGGTACGCACTTCCTGCAGCATCATCGCTGTGCGCTCCATAATAGATCACGCTACAATCCTTAGACAATGCAATGCTTGCTGCACTTGACAAAAACAAGCCATTTCTAAATGGTACATACGTTGAAACTGGTTTTCCATCAGCTTTATCAATCTGCTCGGCATATGACTCCATTGGAATCTCATGTTCAGAATGAGTCAGCAGAGAACAATCACTGTACTCAAAAATCTTTGCAAGATCCAGATATATATGCTCTACCTGATAATGCTCTGCAATTTTTACAGAACTCTCTAGTTCTTTGTTGTGCTTTTGTCCATAAGAAACAGACAGTGCTACCACATTCTCACGGCCATATTTTGATACAGCCATTCCAAGGCAAGTTGTGCTGTCTACTCCTCCACTAAATAAAACCAACGCTTTCACTTTGTTTCACCTCTATCGACTTACATATTCAAACGCATCTGCAGCATCACATCTGTCTGGAAACGTCCACGCAGTGTACTTGTGTATGTTTTAGCATCTGTTTTCTTAATACCTCTAGCCGTCATACAGCTATGGCATCCCTCTATAAGAACCGCCACGTCTTCAGAACCTGTTACTTCTTGCATGATCTCTGCTATATCGGTTCCAATTCTTTCCTGAAGTTGTAATCGTTTTGCCGCCATATCAGCAATTCGAGCAATCTTGCTAAGACCAATCACTTTTCCATTAGGAACATAAGCAACTGTAACCTTCATATCATACATCAATGCAATATGATGCTCACAAAAACTAAACACGCTGATATCTTTCACAATTACAAAATCACTGTTTTCTTCACTAAAAGAAAGATCATCTTCAAATGTTTTGTCAAACATTTGAGCGATTTCATGATTTGTATAATTCATACCTTCGAAAACTTCCGCGTACATTTTTGCCACTCTGTGAGGTGTTTCTTTTAATCCCTCACGCTCCGGATCATCACCAAGAGCCACAAGAAGTCCTCGAATATGTTCTTCAATTGCATTTATATCAATTGCCATCTTTTTTCTCCTTCTAAACACCACGCATCTGTGGATCCCAAATGATCTTATGCATCTGAAGCTGCAGTGTCACTTGGTTCATACAATGATATTTCATAAAATTAACAATCTGTTCTACTTCAATATCGCCCCAAACAGGACTAAAATACACATTTGTCCGTTCTGTAAGATGATATTCATCTATTACTTCCTTCGCACGAATCAAATCTTCATGATCACCAATAACAAACTTTACAACATCTTTTTTCTCTACTAGAGATAGGTTTGTTAAAAGCATCTCATCTTCAGCGCCTGAACTTGGAAGTTTGTAATCCATAGTAAATGATGGACGGTTTTCCATATGCATATAAGGAGAAATGTCAACACTACCGTTAGTCTCAACTTCAACCCGTATTTCAGGCTCTTTTGCAAAGGCATTAAATAATTCCCCTATGTTCTCCTGCAAAAGAGGTTCACCGCCTGTAATTGTTACATTATGAATACCCTTGCTTTTTACTAGTTCTAAAATTTCTTCTGTAGAAGTCCAGTGAAAATTGCAATTAGTTTCATTTGCCCAAGAAGTATCACAATATCTACAATTCAGATTGCATCCTTGCATACGCACAAATACTGCAATCTGCCCCGCTTTAAGGCCTTCTCCATTAATACTGGAAAATATCTCAACTACTTTATAATTGGCCATTTTTAAACCCTTTCTACTCCTGATAGGAAGCGCAGTTGTTAGGTGTTTCATACACTTCAACACAACGAACACCATATCCTAATGCTTTTATCTGATCATATATACTTTTAGCAAAATGTTCTGCAGTTGGTCGAAATGGTACAATGATCATTCTGAATCCTTCATCCTGCAATGCCAAAATGGTAGTTTCTTTTAAACTTCCCTCTTCCACAATCAGCGCATGATCATAGTAATCTGTAATCTTTTGCAGATCTGCTTTAATATCTCCAAAATCAACTACCATTCCTCGAAGCTGACCTTGTTCTACCAATTTATCAGACCAGATTTCTACAACAACTCTCCATCTGTGTCCATGAATATTGCTGCATTTTCCATTATAACCTGCTAAAAAATGTGCAGAATCAAAGCTTTGTTCTGTCTTTAAGGTATACATGTATTCCCTCCAACTTTCTGTTTATACATAAAAAGAAAAAACCGCAGACTGACAGACTGCGGTTAATACACTAAAAAATCATTTTTAACTCGTAGTCCTGGTTTTGTTTAACGACAGGATGGTACAAACGAACTGTCGATTTACTAATATAAGGTAACAAACCTAATTTGTCAAGATTACTGCTCTCTCATTAACTCTGAAATGCTTTCAAAAAGTTCAAGATCGTCTTTTGACAGCTTAATGTTTGTACACAGGTTTTTTCCATCTGGATCAGTAATGCTGATTTCAACAACAGTACCTTCTCTCATTCCAGACTGTCCTACTGCAGCAAAAAACTGCATGAATTTAGGATGCGCGTTCTGAAACTGTGTCACTAATGGTCTAAGCTGTAATAATTTCATTGGATTTATCATATGTCCCTCTCCTTACTGCTTGTCAAGCATCTCTATGATTGTAAACATTTCACTTCCAGGTGCAGGTGCCTCCCCAAGCACTTGACCTTTGCCATCTGGCATTATTTTTACCAGTCTTGCTGGTTCCTCATTTTTTGTAAGTTCTACGACAAAATACTGCATCTCTTCTTTTTGCGGATTCCATACTGCATAACCGGATCTGCATGCTCCAGCCCCAAGATTCTTTGCAGGAAATTCAATAGATGATATCTGCAAATCATCTCTGATCTGTAATGTCATTATATCAAAATCTTTCTGTTCATATGGAAATGGTACATTGGCTTTGTACATTCCTCTATAAAGTTCCAGTAGAACTTCTGAACCTTTTGATTCAAGGCTTTCCATAAACTTACCTTTATGCTGAAATGCAAGTTTTGGGATTAATCCAACTTCTACGTTTCTTCTCGCAAATATATGGAACTGTTCAACAGTCATAGACAGTTTTTGTTTCTGTACAGAACCTAAGCCTTCTTCTTCCATAATTTTACAGATATCACCGCCATTGACGATTTTTTCCATCATATTCATCATCTTATCTGCAAGAATCACATTGTCGGTATTTGGATTAATGACTATCGCTTTAATCTTATATTCTTTTATACGACTTACACGAAGAATATCCGCAAAAGAAACTGGCATGATAGCCATATACTGATGATCCTTTGGCAACTGCTCTTTTGATGTATAGGCAGGAGCAAAATGCTCTTCATCTTTATTCTTTAATAAAATCGGAAGCATTTTTGGCATTTCCTGTGGGGAGAGTTTCTCTCCTCGCTTTAATTTTTCAGCCACATCCTTCGTAAGCTGTTTTGGAAATTCAACTGGAACCAAAAATTTAGAGTTGCTGAGAGCGTCTACAAATGCAGCCATATTCTGCGGTGTTTTTTCTGCCAGATATGCTCGCATGACAGCTTCCAAAGCCCCTCCTTGAATATTCAAAACCTCTTTATTCACATATTGTCTTTCCATTATTAATGCCTCTTTTATCTTATTTTTATGTGTTTCAAAAACAATACCAATACTGATTTATTATACCATATTGAGCTGTTTCTTGCACTTAGAATTTTACCCACCGAACCTTGCTTCCACGCTCGCCTTTTGAAACCACTAATTTCTCTTCAATCTGTTCTTTCAGTTCAGAAACATGGGAGATAATACCTACCAATGTCTTTGTTCCAGCCAGGCTATTTAGAATCTTAATCGCCTGTGTTCGGGATGCGTCATCAAGAGATCCAAAACCTTCATCAATAAACATCAAATGCAGATGAATACTTCCAACTGTTCTAGTCACCACATCAGATAGTCCTAATGCCATGGACAAGGCTGCAATAAAGGATTCGCCACCAGACAATGTCTTAACATCTCTGTCTGAATTGGTAACTAAACTATGCACATAAAGATCTAACCCCTCGTTTCCTGCCTTTCCAGCCTGTGATAGATCTTTCAATTTCAATACAAACTGTCCCATCGACATTTCATACAATCTTTGGTTTGCCGCATGAAGGATTTTCTTAAGATATTGTCTCTGTACATAGGTTTCCAGATCAATTTTAACCTTTCCAGCCACTCGTCCATTTGCTGCTTCGTGTAATGTTAAATATGTTTCATACTTTTCCGCAAGATTTCGGATATTATTCAGATGTTCATTTAAAAAATCGTACCTTTGACAATTATTATTTACTTTCAACATCAATGCCTGAACAATTGGTTCACACTGATTTTTTTCTTCTGTGTAATCCTGGCGAAGCTGATAAAATACATCCAAGTCCGGACATGGTCGGTTATCAATCTGTTGACAAATCAACTGCATCTTACTTGTAAGCTCGTTAATCTTTCCAATCTGAATTTGAATATGATCTAATTTATTCTTTAATTCAATACAGATAGCTTCAATTTCCTCCTTGGATGAATCCATAGTGCTGATTTTCAATTGTTCATACATAGTTTTAGCCTCTGTTAATTTCAATTGAAGCTTTTCTTTTTCAACTCTCTCTACATCCAAAAATACATTCTTTTCATTAATCTGTTCTTGTATAGACTGTATCTGTGTTTTCCAGGATTCTAACTGTCTTGCCAACAGATTTTTTTTGTACAATTCATTATTCTTAGTTGCAAGCTGAGATTTTAACTGAAATAGTTTGTCTTCTAAAAATTCTTCCCCCATCATTTCAATCTGCACAGATTCACCGTATTCCTCCAGATATCTCTGTCCAAATTGTTCTGCTAACTGAGAAAGCTTTTCTTTTACACTACCTTCTTTTAACATTTGTTTTTGATAGCGTTCTTCCTGCGCTCGAAGGTTAACTTTACAATTCTCCAGTTGCTCCTTGGTAGGCGCATCCTCACATAAAGAAGTTATACAAGGGTGTTCCATTGAACCGCATACAGGACAAGGCATTCCCTCTTGCAGATGCTCTGCCAGAATACCTGCCTGCGCAAGATAATAGTTATCTTCCACTTCTTGAAGCGCCAAAACCAAATGGTTTTTTAAAGTTCTTTCTTTTTCTGTCTGTAAAATACACTCTTCGTAAGACTTTTTCTCGCTTTTCCATTTGATATATAGGTCTTTTAACAGTGTGGTTTTTCTCTGTTCTTCTACCACTCTGTCCAGTTCATGAATTAAAATAATGACTTCTTTTTCTGGATCTCCAGCTTCTAAAACAGACTTTGACAATTCCTGCAATGTCTCTTTTAAAAGCTCTATCTCTTCTTGAACTTTCTCACTTTTGCTCTTGCATTTATCCAGTTCTAGGCTGCATTTGTTAACCTCGGTTTCCATTTTGTAGAGTTTCTCAAAAACACCCAGCGCTTCAATTGCTTTATGATACTGTGGACTGATTTCTGTCTCTTTTCCTTTTAATTCTTGCAATGCATATGGAATTTGATCAAATTCGTCAGCAAATTTTAATCCTTCTTTCAATAAGTTCTCTTTTGTTTGATACAGCGCTAATAAAGCTTCCCCTTCTGTGATAACAGTCTCATTTTTTCTCTGTTTTTCTTGAATTTGATCTAAATTTTGTTTCTGCTCATTCCAGGCTTTTTTATCTTCTTCGATCAATTGTTTCAAACATGCAAGAATCTCATCTCCTCTGGACAAAGGCAAGGTCTTTGTCTCCTCCCAATGTGTATCCTTAGAATCCACCTGCTCAATCTGACTTCTGCATAAAAGTTCCTGATCTTTCAAATCTCTATAATATCCCAGGCATTTTTGATCCAATTCCTTTGCAATGTCCTGATAAATACCCGTATGGAATAATTTTGAAAAAATCTCTTTTTTCTTTTTCGTTTCTGCAGTTAATAATTTCATAAATTCGCCCTGAGCAATCATCGCAATCTGGGTAAACTGATCAAAATCAACTTTTATAATCTCTAAAATTCGTTTATTAACTTCAGATTTTCTTGTAGTTACATACTCCTGACCATTTTCAATAAGCGTTACTGTTTCATCTTTATGAACCATCTTTACTTTTCCATTTTTGTAATGGGTTTCAATGTCATAGGCCGGATTACGTCTAATTACGTATACATCTCGCTTTATACGAAATGTAAATTCAATATAAGAAGGCTGATCTTTTTTGGCATACTGACTGCGCATCATATTGCCTTCTCGTCTGTCTCCACTTGTTTTTCCATATAATGCAAAGGTAATGGCATCAAAAATAGTGGTTTTTCCTGATCCCGTATCTCCGGTGATCAAGAAAACACCTTCCTGCTTATGAGAAAAATCTATTATATTTTCTTCTGCATATGAGCCAAATGCACACATCACTAATTTGATCAGTACCATATTATTCCTCAAATTCTATTGCTGTATTTATCGCATCAACCAATGCCGCATGTTCTTTTTCATTCAACTCTCTTTGATACATTTCATAAAAAAATCCTTTGAAAATATCTAACGGATCTGTGTCTTCCACACTTTCATCAAATTCCATCATCAATTCTCTAGTATCTTTATTATCAAATCGAATCTCTAAAATGTTCGAAAAATAACTTTCAAGAACATCTTTTGCATCATACGGAATCTTTTCATCCGTAAGAACGATGCTGACATAATCATCACTGTGTTCTTTTGAAAATCCTGCCATGTCTTCCATGGTACCTATAATTTTCACTACAGTTCGAATACCATTCAATAATAGCTTTGTAACCTGTGGCAGTGTTCCTTTCGGTCCTAACTCCACTTCAAAAAAGCCTTTCTCATGTGTAGATTCACTGACAGAATAAGGAAAAATTGTTCCACTGTATGCAAATCTTTCCTCCCTTACATGCTGCATTCTATGAATGTGTCCCATGGCAGCATAATCGAATACCTCAACAGCTTTGACATCTACACTATCAATTGTTCCAACAGTAATCATTTCCGATTCACTTCGCTCTGGATTGTTCGTTCCATTTATATAAAACTGATGCGTAACCAGAACATTTCTTACTGCTGGATCTATATTTTCACGTTGTATCAAACGCACAACAGCATCTTCATAGCCTTCTACATCTTTGAAAATATTTCTTACATGTCCTGGTTTCGTAAATGGCAGCAAATAAAAACGAACCGTTCCATATTCATCCAGAAGATCATACTTCTTTATAAATTCATTCTCATCTGCAGGCGGTGTTCCCACAATATAAATCTGTTCTCTTTCTAAAATCGCACTTGCATAGTCTAGACGTTTCGCACTGTCATGATTTCCCGCAATAATAAAAACTGGAATCGTTGGCTTAATATCAGAAAGATCTGTTAAAAAGGCATCAAAAATCTGTACCGCCTCGGCTGACGGTACAGATTTATCATAAACATCACCTGCTATTACAATTGCATCTGGTTTTCTTTTTTTAGCTTCCTCTACAATTTCTTTCAACAGCTGTTCTTGTTCTTTATACAAACTATATTGAAAAAGCTGTTTCCCGATATGTAGATCAGATAAATGAAAAAACTTCATATTAGCTCTCCATCATTCCACAGATCATGTGCTCATTTATATTATAAATTTTGCTTCCTTCTCTAACCTGTACAATGCCTTGTCCTACATACAAAATCTCTGCGCCAAAAAATCCTGCTGTTCCCTCAAACATCTGTGTCTGGTGAACATGGATATCACATTTTTTCCCAAGAAACTTCTCATATGGATGCATAGAATCGTCCCATTCTTCTACAATCAATGGCTCCTGTCTTTTCAATCTCCAATTCCCCATTCGAACTTCAGTTAACTGTTTTACATACATTTTAGGTGCCACACCACGTTTTTTTCGAAACTGAAAATAAATATGATGTTTTCCAGAAGAAATAATACCAACCTGCGCAAAGCCAATATCTCTTCCCAACAACTCTATATCACACCACTTTCCATGCATAGGTGTACAGTCAAAATATGTTCCTAATTCTCTAACAATCTTAAAACCCATTTTCTCTTAATCCTCCGACAATTCCCATCCATCTGGTCCAGGATATGCTTCTAAAACTTTTGTTCCATCTGTGCTTACAAATATATTTGTAAGATATGATGAATGACTAGCCATTCCATTTTCATCAATTACAAGCCAGGACATGCGGAAATTATAATATCTTACATCATTTTTAGTTACTAAACTTTCGTATCCATAACCGATGATATTGCCTGTATCCGGATCCTCAGAACCGTCTTCTCCATAGATATCCTCAATCATTGCCAAAGCCTGTTCCTTCGAAATCGCATCTTGTGCATCTGTATTATCAACAGGAGCATCTTCTGTCATTACAAAAGAATTGATCATATAAGAAAAAACTGAATCGGTTCCTTTGTATGTTGTTTCATTCATGAACACATCATATTTACCAGAAAACTGTTTTCCCTCAGAATCACTCTCTAATGCAGCTTTTATACTTATTGAACCAGAACCTTCAAAAGTACATTCGTATACTGTTAAATGCTGATCACCATAATCTCCCATAGGAAAGCCATATCTGCCATTGGCTTCATCATAAGACACGTTCATATTTTCAGGTATCGCTGGAAGATCATCTTTATTTGCATCAAACCCTGCAAACATAGCATTAACACACTGTTTTACCACATCGGCGTCGACATACACATATTCTCCAGAAATTTCACCAGCAAGATCACTTAACCCACTGGATGCAATCAACATTCCACATGCATTATAAACATATTCTGCATTCCAAATAGCATATTCAGAATTAAGCATTTCATCTGTAACAATCAAAGCTTCAATAACAGCTAACATATTATCAGCTTCTATAGGCATCCCATAATCATTTACTACTGGCTGTGGATCTTCTGTATTTTCTTCAGTCTGGTTTTCTGGTTCTTCTACAGAAACAGAACTTTCTGGAATATTTGCACTGCTATTAGGCTCCTTAGTATCACTAGAATCACCGCATGCAGCCAGTGAACCAATCATCATTATACACATCACAAGTGCTATTATTTTCTTCATATCAATAACCCTCTCATTTCTATTAATTACTTGCTTCAACTACTTCTATCAAAACGCCTTGCACGATATATCTATCTTCATCTTGGCTGGAACAAGTAGACATCGTAAGAATGTACCCATCTTCTGTTACCTGAACTTTATCGCTTATGAATCCATTTGTAGCCAACGAATTATAAATATCTTGTATATATTGTTTGTAATGACTGCGTTTGGAAAAATCATAAATTGCATTGATATTTATATCATTTGTAGTATAAGCAGCAAAAACTTCATAAATCTGCACTTTATCTGGCAAATAGATATATATGTACCTATTGGAATCAAAAAATTCCTTATCTGAATATTTGTGAAGATCACCAAACATTGAATCATTCTTCATATTATGTCCGTATAAAATGGTGTTATATTCACTGAAATCTTTTTCGTTATCATCTTGCATAAAAATGCAGCCAGCAAACTGCTCTTCTCTATACATATTATGATTCAGATAATAGTTCTGATCTTCACCTTCATAACAAGCAACAGGATAATCAATATTTGTGTTTGGAATTTTAATCCATGCAAACAAATCCGGATTAATACTCTGTAATTTAGAAAAATCAACTGGAACTTTTCCGTTCAGCAAAACATAGGAAAATTCAGATATCTCTTCCGTTTCTTTCGGGAAATCGGTCTGCTGAATTTCAGTTAAGTCGTCCTGTACGACCTCATAATCTTCTTCTGCTGCTTGACGAACACTGTATTCTTTCAGTAGATAACCGCCTGCAACAACAATTATGATAATTGCTAATATAGCTATAATTAATGCTTTTTTATTTCGCATAGTCTCTCCTATCTGTAAATTAAAACTCTATATATTTTACCATATTTGCATTACAAAAACTATGGAATAAGTATACTTTATAAAAACATTATCAATCCAAAAAGAAAACCCCGAATATTTCTGATTTCTCAAAAATAATCGGGGATATTCGCTTTAGAACTGATCTTTGGTCTACTTATTTCGCATAATCAACAACGCGAGATTCACGAATAACGTTGACTTTGATCTGACCTGGATATTCAAGCTCTGTTTCAATCTGTTTAGAGATATCACGAGCCATTAATACCATATCTGCATCAGATACCTGCTCTGGTACGACCATAATACGAATCTCTCTACCTGCCTGAATAGCAAAAGATTTGTCTACACCTTTGAAGTTGTTTGTAATGTCTTCCAACTGTTTTAATCTGTTGGAATATGTTTCCAGAGTTTCTCTTCTCGCACCTGGTCTAGCTGCAGAAATTGTATCAGCGGCCTGTACCAGACATGCAATTAATGTCTCTGGTTCTACATCGCCGTGGTGAGATTCCACTGCATTGATAATTGTAGCAGATTCTTTATATTTTTTACAAAGATCCACACCAATCTGGATATGAGATCCTTCCATCTCATGATCCACAGATTTACCGATATCATGTAAAAGACCTGCACGTTTTGCAGTTCTAACATCAACACCGATCTCAGCTGCTAACAAACCAGCAAGCTGGGCAACCTCGATAGAATGTTTCAAAGCATTCTGACCGTAACTTGTACGGAACTTCATTCTACCAAGTAAGCGGATAAGTTCTGGATGAATTCCATGAACACCCACTTCTAAGGATGCTGCCTCTCCTTCTTCACGAATCATTGTTTCAACTTCTTTTTGTGCTTTTTCAACCATTTCTTCGATTCTAGCTGGATGAATACGTCCATCTACAATCAACTTTTCAAGGGCAATTCGTGCAACTTCACGACGGATAGGATCAAAACCAGATAAAATAACTGCTTCTGGAGTATCATCGATAATAAGATCCACACCTGTCATAGTTTCCAATGTACGGATATTACGTCCTTCACGACCAATGATTCGACCTTTCATCTCATCATTTGGAAGCTGAACCACGGAAATTGTTGTCTCAGCAACATGATCTGCTGCACATTTCTGAATAGCAGTTACCACGTATTCACGTGCTTTCTTACCTGCTTCTTCTTTTGCCTTTGTCTCTAATTCTTTGATTAATTTAGCAGTATCAAGTTTAACATCTTCTTCAACGGTTTTTAAAAGATATTCTTTTGCCTGTTCGGAGGTAAGTCCAGAGATTCTTTCCAGTTCCTGTACGCGCTCTTCATTCAGTTTGGCAACTTCAGCCTGCTGACGTCTGATCTCTTCTTCCTTAGCTGCGAATCCTGCCTCTCTCTTCTCGATAGCTTCCATCTTCTTGTCCAGATTCTCTTCTTTCTGTACAATACGACGTTCGCTTCTCTGAATCTCTGCTCGACGATCTTTGATCTCTCTGTCAAGTTCATTCTTTGTTCTAATGGACTCTTCTTTTACTTCGAGTAAAGCTTCACGTTTCTTCGCTTCCGCTGTCTTAACAGCTTCATCGATAATAGAGCGGGCACGTTCCTCTGCGCTTCCAAGTTTCTGTTCAGAAACTTTACGGATATGAGACTTGGTTGCGATATGTGCAACTACCGCACCAATGACTACAGCCACTACTGCAATTACCACAGTAATGATTGTCTGCACAGGAGCACCTCCTTAATTAAATTTTATATTGTAAATATAACAATTTGCATAAAAACGTCATAACTACAACGTATAAATTTTATACTTTTTTCCATGTTATGTCAAGCGAATTCGGTTAGATTCATGCAACGCAAAATATCTGTACTTTTGAATCCTTTTCTCATTAAAAATTGATAAATACGTCTTTTTTCTCCCTCATCTGCAGTTGTTGGATCATAGTTTTTTTTACGAAGATAGTTATAGATTACTTCCTCCTGAGACACTTCCAGTTCCTGATCAAAAGCCTGTTGTATCTGATCTGATGACACACCTTTTTGTTTCAGTTCCATCTTCATCTGAAGTACACTTTTATTCTGTTGATGATAATGAACATAATTTGATGCAAAACGCCCATCATCAACATAGTGATATGATTTCACATAGGAGATGGCATTCTCCGCAATATCCTCTGGATACTCATCTAGCTTCAACCTATCTCTCAACTGTTTTTCTGTATAATCCTTTTTTTGCAAAAGGTACATCACTCTTTTTCTAGCACGTTTCACTAGTATCTCTTCTTGAATCTGATTCCAAATACAATCATCAATTACTTCCTCTTCTTTGAGATTAAAGGAAGCTGCCTCTTTCTTGTATAATAAAAATGAAACCCCGTTATCTAATTTAATACGCACTTTCCCGTTTTTATATTCCTTTACTTCAAGGACAACCATTTCACACACTCCTATGGAATTTTAGAAAAGAGTAGGCAATCAAACGATTGCCTACTCCTTATCCCATTATAAATTTACTCTTCTGTCTGTGGATCAGCCTGTGTTGTTTCATCTAATTTATAGAAATCACGAACTTTCTGTTCAATTTCATCACGGATGTCAGTGTGTTCTTTCAAGAACAACTTGGCATTTTCTCTACCCTGACCGATCTTCTCACCTTCATATGCATACCATGCACCAGATTTATTAACAACATTAATGCTTGCAGCAAGATCAAGAATATCACCTTCACGAGAAATACCCTGACCAAACATAATATCAAATTCTGCTTCTTTAAATGGAGGCGCAATCTTATTCTTAACAACTTTGATGCGAGTTCTATTTCCTACAATCTCGCCACCCTGTTTCAACGCCTCAATACGTCTTACATCCATTCTAATAGACGAATAGAACTTTAATGCACGTCCACCAGTTGTTGTTTCAGGATTACCAAACATAACACCTACTTTTTCTCTAAGCTGATTGATAAAAATAACGATACAGTTAGATTTGCTGATTACCGCAGTAAGTTTACGAAGAGCCTGTGACATAAGTCTTGCCTGTAAACCAACATGTGAATCACCCATATCACCATCAATCTCAGCCTTTGGAACAAGTGCAGCAACAGAGTCGACAATAACAATGTCAACTGCTCCAGAGCGAACCATTGTCTCTGTAATCTCTAATGCCTGTTCTCCATTGTCTGGCTGAGAAATATATAAATTGTCAATATCTACACCAATTTTTTTAGCATATACAGGATCAAGAGCATGTTCAGCATCGATAAAACCAGCAATGCCGCCTGCCTTCTGTACTTCTGCAACCATATGAAGTGCTACTGTTGTCTTACCACTTGATTCTGGTCCATACACTTCAATCACACGACCTTTTGGAACTCCTCCTAAACCCAAGGCAATATCCAGGCTTAAACAACCAGTTGGAACTGTCTCAACATTCATATTAGCACCAGAGTCACCCAGTTTCATAACTGCCCCTTTACCGTACTGTTTTTCAATCTGTGAAATAGCTGCATCCAATGCTCTTAATTTATCTTCTCTTGCCATTATTCTTCTCCTTGTTCGAACTTATGTTCGTTTGTCTGTTCTAATAATAGTATAGTTCGATATAAAAGTCAACCAAAGATTTTCTTTTTTATCTTAAAAATTTATATGGTTTTTTCTTCTGTTATTTTGTTACTTGACGCTTGCAACTATTCCAATGGTATCATACATACAAAGAAAAAGCTATGGCCAATCCCATAGCTTTTATAATTAATTTCTGCCAAATTCTGACAATACCAAATCTTTATTTCTATCAAGTGTCATACCTACGCTCCAGCTGTTTACAAACAACAACAGCGGATTTCCTTTAAGATCCTGAATCTTCTTCATGTCTGATGTACCAGACAGCTTGTCAAGATCGATCTCCTTATTTTCAATCCAGCGGATATGTTCATATGGCAGTGTTTCAAGACGAATGTCTACATTATATTCATTCTCAAGTCGGAACTTAAGAACGTCAAACTGAAGCACACCTACTACACCGACAATAATTTCCTCAAGACCTGTGTTATATTCCTGGAAAATCTGAATAGCACCTTCCTGGGCAATCTGGGTGATACCTTTCACAAACTGTTTACGTTTCATCGTATCAACCTGACGAACACGAGCAAAATGCTCTGGCGCAAAAGTAGGGATACCTTCAAATGCAAATTTGTTTGAAGATGTTGTGATTGTATCTCCAATAGAGAAGATGCCAGGATCAAACACACCGATAATATCACCTGCGTATGCTTCTTCAACAATCTTTCTTTCCTGAGCCATCATCTGCTGTGGCTGAGACAGTTTCATCTTACGTCCACCCTGAATGTGAGTTACTTCCATTCCAGCAGTAAACTTGCCAGATGTAATTCGCATAAACGCAATTCTGTCACGATGAGCTTTGTTCATATTGGCCTGGATCTTAAATACAAAGGCACTAAAATCTTCAGAAAATGGATCAATTGTGCCAATGTCTGCTTTACGAGGCAGTGGTGTTGATGTCATCTGCAAGAAATGCTTTAAGAATGTTTCCACACCGAAGTTTGTGAGAGCAGATCCAAAAAACACAGGAGAAAGTTCACCTGCAGAAACCAATTCCTGGTCAAACTCAGCACTGGCTCCATCTAAAAGTTCAATCTCTTCCATCAGCTTTTCATGAGCCTCTGCACCAATCACATTCAGCAATTCCGCATCATCAACATCATAGTATGTTTCTTTTCCTTCTTTTGTACCTTTTAAAGTATCAGAAAAGATCATAACTTTTCTTGTATTTCGATCGTAAACACCTTTGAAGTTCTTACCTGAACCGATTGGCCAGTTTACAGGACATGTTGCGATTCCAAGCTCTTTTTCAACTTCATCAATTAAGTCAAATGTATCATTTGCATCACGGTCCATTTTGTTGATAAATGTAAAAATTGGAATATGACGCATAGCACATACTTTAAACAACTTTCTTGTCTGCGCTTCTACACCCTTTGAACCATCAATAACCATTACTGCAGAGTCTGCTGCCATTAATGTACGGTATGTGTCTTCTGAGAAGTCCTGATGACCTGGCGTGTCAAGAATGTTAATACAATAACCATCATAGTTAAACTGCAACACAGAAGATGTTACAGAAATACCTCTCTGTTTTACAATTTCCATCCAGTCAGACACCGCGTGTCTTGCAGTTGCCTTACCTTTAACCGAACCCGCAAGATTGATAGCTCCGCCGTAAAGGAGAAACTTCTCTGTCAATGTTGTCTTACCAGCATCCGGATGGGAAATAATCGCAAACGTTCTTCTTTTTTCTATTTCTTTTCTTAAATCAGCCAAAATGCTTCCTCCAAAATAGTGCATTCACAAATAAATTACTCACGTGTAAAATCTCTTTTTTACACAGTCCGCAAAATATTTTAATCTACCCAACCACCATTGTCAAGGATGCTGTTTCCTTTGATTTTCTTATCAACGCCAAAGTAATCAAGAATTGTTGCACCAATGTCTGCAAAAGTTGTCAAGGTACCATAATCGACACCTGCTCTTACAGGTTTGCCATACATAACAAGCGGTGTATATTCTCTGGAATGATCTGTGGAATCTGCAGCAGGATCACATCCGTGGTCTGCTGTGATGAACAGAATATCTTCTTCTCTCATTTTTTCTAATATCTCTGGCAATCTCTCATCAAAATATGTCAGTGCCTTTGCATATCCATCAACATCATTGCGATGGCCATACAACATGTCATAGTCTACAAGATTTACAAAACACAAACCTTCAAAATCCCGCTCCATATATTCAAGCATTTTGTCGATTCCGTCTGCATTATTTTTAGTTCGAACGTATTCAGTGATTCCTTTCCCTGCAAAAATATCGTAAATCTTTCCAACACCAAGAACTTCTTTTCCTGCTTCTTTCAACAAATCCAGCATCGTATCCTTAGGTGGCTCCAAAGAATAGTCATGTCTATTTGCAGTACGGGTAAAATTGCCAGCTTCTCCTATAAAAGGTCTGGCAATAACTCGGCCAACGCCATGTTTTCCTGTCAAAATCTCACGGGCAATCTTACAGTAACGATAAAGTTCTGCAACAGGAACAATCTCTTCATGGGCTGCTATCTGAAAAACAGAGTCTGCGGATGTATAAACAATCAGATCTCCTGTTTTCATATGCTGTTCCCCATAATCATTTATAACATCTGTTCCTGAATATGGTTTGTTGCAAAGCACTCCACGTCCAGTTTTTTCAGAAAAAACCTTCAAAACATCTTCTGGAAAACCATCTGGATAAGTTGGAAGCGACTGTTCGGATATGATTCCAGCAATCTCCCAATGACCAATTGTTGTATCTTTTCCTTTGGACTGTTCTGTCATTCTGGCAAATGCCCCCTGTGGAAGCGGACAATTATCACCAATACATACTCCATCAATATTAAAAAGGCCAAGCTGTCTCATATGTTCCATTTTAAAAGCTGAACTACTAGAAACAGACTGCAATGTGTTGCTGCCCTCATCTCCATATTCTGCTGCATCTGGCATCGCGCCAATGCCAACACTGTCTAATACAATTAAAAAAGCACGTTTCATCTGTTGTACCTCCTGTTTCTTATTATATTCCACTGTATGTTGTTTATCAAATTATTTCAAATTTATCGGTGTGATCACAATATTTTCCGCCGGAACTCCAGTCTTACGTTTCACGATATCTTCCACCTGAGCTCGTTTTGCTTCTGTCACATCCCCCATATTCAAAACCACATCTGCTTCATCATCTGTAATACTAACAACCACATCTGTAAAACCTTTTGCAAGCAATAAATTTTCCGCAGCACTTTCTTTCTCGGAAATCTTTGTCATTTCCTCTAGCTGTTCCACCGCATCCTCTTTTTGATCATTGGATAAACCGTTATTATTGATGATTTCCATCAATGTTTCCTTGTTTTTAGAACGGCTTTGTTCTCGATTTAATTTCATCTGCGATGCAACATCACTTGTCTGAGATGATGTAAGCACTGTTGTTCCTGCATCAATCATATCTTCTTCTGTTGCGATTCCACCATCTGTGATATCTGTTTCCTGGCCATTCTCTTTCGCTGATGTCATCTCATCAGGGGCTTCTGTGTCTGCAAAAATATTTTCCACAAGTTCCTCTTCTGAAATATCAAATACAACATCCTCAGATACTTCTTGCTGTATCTCTTTATTTGCCTGCTGTATCCCTGAAGGATCCTTTTGTGTGTAACTTATGTATCCCGCTACTGCAATCAGCAAAGCTAACGCAGTTATGATAATCTGATTTTTTCGAAAAACTCGTTTCAATTAGTACCCTCCTGACTATTCATTTTTACTATTTTTATTTTATGAATCTCAATATCAAATAATGCCTGAACTGCCTCTGAAATATGTTGTGCAACTATAGCATTTCCACCGCCTTGGGCAACTACAAGAACCCCTTCTATCTCCGGCACAATCTCTTTAGCTACAAAAGGTCCCCCTTCTTCTGTCTGATCTTCGTATACCGTAACTTCACTTACTTGCTCTGACATTCTCTGCACATCTTTTTCCACTACAGATTCTCCGTGATTTTTCAATGTAATCATTACCTCTACTTTTCCTGCGCCATGAATCTTGTGTAGTATGTCTTCTAAACGTGTTTCTAACCGTTCTTCGTAAAAATCATCTTCCACCACTTGTGTCTCACTCTGTTTCTTTTCATCAGATCCATCCTTGATTTCATTATTTTCTTTTGCTCCCGATGGCATTGCAATAACCAAAACTAATATACCTGCAAGGAAAAAGATCAGCCATTGATCTTTTTTCCATCTTCTCCATTTTTTCTCCTTCAAAAAATCTTTAAAACCCATTTATGTTTCCCTTTATATCAAGTTTTCAGACTCATCTTTTAATTACTTCCTATTGAATTTTCCAGATACAAAGAATCCATCATGTTAAATATTTGTTCTGTCATATTCTCACCGCTGCAAAAATCCAGCAGTGGCTCTGTTACAAGCAGGATCATCAACAATCCAATAAAGAAGCGGATATACTTCTTATAATTAGTAGTTGGCAACAGCTGTAACAATATAGTTGAAAAAATCGAAAAATAAATAATAGGACGAATCCACTCAACCAAAACATCCCCCTCCTATCTGACAGAAGCTGTTACCATAGCCACTGATATCATAAACATCAAAAGACATGTTCCAAGCACTTTCAATAATAAATTCACCCCTTCGCCAACACCATCAATACATTCACACACTCTTTTGTCAGCAACCGGCTGAATAACTGCCCCTATAAGCTTGTACATGAATGTCAGAAAAGCTAATTTTACAAGAGGCGCCAAGGCCAACATCAACAAGATCACCAATGCGGTCACGCCGATACCGTTTTTTATAACCACAGCTGCGCCAAAAAACATTTCTGTAACTGCATTTGCAGCACCACCTAGTCCCGGCACTGCCCCGAGAGCTTTTGTCAAGGCAGTATTTTTCAGGCTATCAATTGCTGGTGCAATTAAATTCTGCAAAACATTTAAACCAGTGACTGCACCGACCAAAAGTTTCAAGCTCCAACAGATCAGTTTTTTTATAAGCTCTGTTATCTTTGAAAGCATATTTTCTTCTGTCATCAGATTCAGCATATGAAGCACAATGTAAATATGTATTCCTGGCACAACAAAATGAATCAAAACATTTTGAATCAAAAAAATAACCACTAATATCAATTGATATAAAACCGCCGAAGTTGAAATCGCTGTTGAAAATGACAGCGCCATACAAAATGCCGGAATCAGTGCCTGCATAAATTCCACCAGATTTTCTGTTACCGACAGCAAAAGTTCACTGGCAATCAAATAGGATTTCATCAATAAAGTGATCAACGCCAGATAATAGATAAAAAAACACGTCTGCCTGATCTGACTGTTCTTGAACACTGCAGCAAAATTATTTAAAAGTGCAAAGGCAATACTCATAGTCAATATCTGCACAAATAATGGTCTGCTCTCCTTTAACTCCCTTGCCAAAATATCGAAAATCTTTTCAACAAACCATTTCTTATCAACTTGTCCTCCCTGTTGGATTACATCGCTCATTAATTCAGTAAAGCTGCTTTCTATTTCCTGACTTGAATCGGAAAGAAAGTCATCAACTTTTTCAAAATCTAATTCGTTCATAAGCTGATCTATTGATTCCTGATACAACGCTTCCCCTTTTTCCAAATCCTCTTCCGAAACAGTTACACCTTGCATCATATAATCCCCAGCAGCTTTTACTCCCCAAGGCATCATTAGCCACATGCTCGCTACCAAACATCCCGTCAACCAGATTTTTCTTCCTTTCTTCATGTTAAAAATCCTTCCAACGTTTCAATCAGAACCAGCAAAATTGGCATGCTCAATGCTATCACAGACATTTTTCCAAATAGTTCAATCTGATTTCCCACCAGGCTGTAACCTGCATCCTGGCACAATGAAGAAGCAAATTCTGCCACATAAGTGATACCAATCATTTTGATTAACGCCTTCACATATGTTCCATCCACTGAGATAAAAGATTGAATGGTTTTAATCGACTCCATTACTGTAGAAAGCCTTTCCATAGAAAATATTAAGATACACACAGCACAGCCTAGCCCAATATACAGACCATATTCTTGTTTTTGCTGTTTCAAGAAAATCGCAAGAAATACCCCAGCCAGCCCAATCATTGCTATCTTTTCTATTCCCATACGCACATCTCCATTGCAATTATCTATAGCAGAAACAAGTGTTTAATATTATCAAAAAGATCATATATGTAAGGAACGATCCAAAACAATACAATCAACAATCCTGCCAAACTGACCAAGAATGCATGTTCTTCTCTGCCGCTGTGTTTTAAAACCTGACTGATCACCGTCACCAAAATTCCAACAGCTGCAATTTTAAATATCAGATTTACTTCCATTTATCCTCTTCCAATCAAACAAATAGTAAGATTATCATGGCGCCAACCATCAGACTGACACTTCGATAAACTTTCTTTTTTTCTTTCATTGTTCCATTTAATTGCTCTAAAAGTTGATTTGCCTCATTTTTACACATTTGCAAATGTCTTACCTGAGCCTCTGTATCAAGATAGCCCAAATATTTCCCAACTTTAAACAGCACCTCCTGCTCCTTAGGTATTAAATGAAACTGGTCCTTTGCGTTTTTAAACTCTACTGTCCAAACATCTTCAAAGCTTTGATATTTCTTTTGTGATATTTGGTTTCCAATTGCCAAAAGTGGAGTTTTATATGGTTGCTCCATCCTACAGGCAATCTGTTCACTTGCATCCTGAAGCGGCAGCTTCCCATAGACAATCTCACCGATAAAAAGGTCAATCACTTCTAACAATCCTGTCATCTGTTGTTTTCGCCAGTTCAAAATTCTGATCAAACCTGATCCATATCCCCAGGAAGCCACCAAAACAACACCTATCCCCACTATTTTTAACCACATAAAATATCTTCCTTTTGATGCACAGCCTTATCTACGCACAATTACGAAGAGACATCGATAAGCTGCAGTTGCCTATTATATGCTGACCACCCACGAACTCCTCTTCTATTTTCTAAAACTACATAATAATCAAAAAATTCTGATAATCCATCCTGATACCAAACAGGTTTTTGCTTTAATGACTCTATATCTGGACAATGTATTGTAGCCAAAATTCCACATCCACAATTTACCGCATAGCGAATTGCTCTTATATCTTCTGAATTTCCAATTTCATCAACCGCTAGATACTCTGGAGACATGGATCTTACAAGCATCATCATTCCAATCGCCTTAGGACAACCATCAAGTACATCTGTGCGAAGACCGATCTCATTCTGCGGAATCCCACTGTGACACCCAGCCAATTCAGACCTCTCGTCTACAATCCCTACCTTGTATTGCTCATCAGATATAATCCGAATGAGATCTCTTAGAATTGTTGTTTTCCCAATTCCAGGCGCTGACATGATTAAAATATTTCCACACCTTTTTTTATGAAACAGGCTATCCACCAAGGTCCTTGCACATTCAGGTACTTGATGCGCAATTCGTATATTCAGATACGTGATGGGCCGGATTGTCCTAATCTGTCCGTTTTCCATGACAACCTGTCCACCTAACCCAACTCTATGACCGCCATCCAATGTCAGATAACCCTTCTTTATTTCTTCCTCAAAAGCATAAAGAGAACATTTGGAAATGTATGACACCATTTTCCCCATGTCCTCTTTTGTAATCCGATAATCCTTTATTCTTTTTATTTCTTTTTCTCCTGATGTTGTCCATGCAAGAACAGGCTGTCCAATTCGAATCCTTAATTCTTCTAAAGACCCATCAAAAATACCACTCAGTTCTATATCTCCCCTTAGATGCATGGGGAAAAGTTCTACAATCTCCTGCATACACATACCTCCAATTATTAGTGACCTGAACTATAGTCAAATATATGTACATGCCCTTATCAATATGACACAAAAAAAGAAGCCATCGTTTTATAACAATGACTTCTTTCTTAGTACATTTTTAATTTTTCTGAAAACTAGTTAAATTTACGTTTTCTAGCTGCTTCAGATTTCTTCTTACGCTTAACGCTTGGCTTCTCGTAATGCTCTCTCTTACGAATTTCCTGCTGAATACCTGCTTTTGCGCAGCTTCTTTTGAAACGACGTAAAGCGCTATCTAAAGTCTCGTTTTCTTTAACGATTACGTTTGACAATTCCCTGACCTCCCTTCAGTCCCTTCAAGTATTTTGACTGATTTGGGTTATTTGATTTCGGCTTTAAGCCGATACACAACTGATATTATAGCATAAATATTGCTTTCGTCAATACCAAATTTTGTATTTTTGTAATTCTTTTTATACAAAAGAAACTATTTAATCTGGTCTGCTAAAACTTCCGCCACTGCTGCGATTGCCTGTGGAAT
>JAZQSD010000134.1:0-3780 GCA_045629925.1 Eubacterium sp. | reverse complement strand
TGTGATTCCTGTGACAACTCGTTTTTTGACAACGGATAACAAAGCTCTTAAGGTGGAGTTTGCCTATGCCATGGAGAAAAATATTCCAGTGCTTCCACTGATTCAGGAGTCTAGATTGGCACAGCTGTTTAACAAAAAATGTGGGAATCTGCAGTTTTTGGATGCCTTTAGACAGGATGCTACTGCCATCAGTTATGAAGAAAAATTAAGTGGTTTTTTAGACAATCTTTTGGTTGGAGATACATTAGCACAGCAGATTAGAGAAGCATTTGATGCATATATTTTCTTAAGCTATCGCAAAAAGGACAGAAAATATGCCCAGGAACTTATGAAGGCAATACATAAGAATCCGGATTTTCAGGATGTGGCTATCTGGTATGACGAGTTCCTTGTGCCAGGAGAGGATTTTTCGGATTCTATTCAGGTGGCCCTTGAGAAGAGCAATCTAGTGGTGATGGCGGTAACGCCGAATCTTGTAAGTGAGAAAAATTATATTCAGGAAGTAGAGTATCCACTGGCCTGCAAAGTTGGGAAAAAGATCATGCCTGTCGAGATGGTAAAAACTTCCCAGGAACAGTTGGAAAAATATTATGTAAACCTACCGGAACTGATTGATGGAAATAACCAGAAAGATCTTTTAACTGGATTGGAGAACAACCTTCGTGAGATTTTGGCAAACAAAGGGGAGAAATCTCCAAAACATAATTTCTTGATAGGCCTTGCTTACCTAAATGGAATCGACGTGGAAGTTGATTATGAGAGAGCCTTAGAGCTTATTATGAAGGCGGCCGATGCCGGTTATGCAGACGGGGCCAAAAAGCTGGTGAACATGTTCAGCAGTGGCAATGGGGTTTGCAGAGACTATGAAAAGGCACTGCTTTGGCAGAAAAAATTAGTTGAAATTAGAGAAAAAGAGTTTTTTGAATCAGAAGAAAAAGAATTGGCGGACAAGTATCTTTCTGAAAAGTGTCATCTGGCAAATAGGATGGCAGACATGGGAAGAAGCGAGCAATCCATAGATGAATACGGAGCAACTTTGCGTTTGGCCGAAGAACTGACAAATAAATATAATGAGTGGATGATTCAGAAATATGTTTGTGAGTGCCATCGATGTTTGGGAAATCTGCATCGTAAAGAGAAGAACTTTGAAGATGCTCGCAGAAATTATGAGACATTTTATGAAATGTGTCAGAAACACCTAGAAGAACGAAGCGAAGAGGCAGCAGATGACATGGATCTTGAAAGTGAGAAAACGATGGTTGCTGCAGCTGTTGGGAATTTGGCAGAACTGGCACGTGATGAAGAAAATCTTGAAACAGCCCTTGCATATTATCAGCAGCTTTTAGAGTTGATGGAGGAACTGACAGCAGAGTCTGAGAAATTGGTTACACGGTCAAATCTTTCTGCGGTGCATAACAATATAGGAGAAATTCTTGGTGAAGATGGCCTTTTGTTTGACGCTCGTGAACATTATTTGAAAGCGCTGAAAATAGAAGAACAGATTGTAAAAGAGTCCAAAAATGACTTTTTCAAGAGAGGACTTTTGGCTACCATCGATAATCTGACAGAGAGTTACTTGTGGGAAGGAGACAGCAGAACCGCGGAAAAATATGGACAAAGATCGCTGAAACTGGCTAAGGAGCTGGCTTCTTTAACAGAGACCCTCACTTCTAAAGTCGACTTGGCATCAAGCTATGTTATGCTTAGAAATGTTGCGGCTTTTGAGGGGAACAAACCAAAAATAGCTGAGTACACAGATGAGATTAATAAGATTAAAAAACAAATTGAGACCTGCATAGCAGGGCAGTAATTAGCTGCACCAAAAAAGCTTTCTGGGAAAATGTTAGTATAACACCAGAAAGCTTTTCTTTTTTATTTAGTTATCTTTTCCACATATGGCTGGATATGTTTTACCTGTACGATATCAATTGGATTTTCCTGATCCAGGTCTCCCTGACAGGATGCGATGTAATGTTTTTCGCCAAACTCTTCGCAACCAACCCAATAATTTAAATAAGTTGGGTCGTCTTCATCAACCTCCACTTCGATATAGAGGCGGAGTTCAGTGCCGTCTTTTGCTTTTGCTGGATAGGTGAGATAAAAACGGCGCACCTGCTTTTTGCTTTCTCTTAGACGGAACAATGTCATGGATTCTTCCCCAGTGTATTTGCTGAATGGAATGGAATCGTCCATGGCCATATCTTCAAAAGACATGGAAGTCAGCGCCTGGGCGAGAATGTCAGTAGCGTTTACAGATTTATTAGATGAAGTTCCGGAAGGAGCATTCAGTTCTGCAATAGTAGTTGTTGTTACTTTTGGGGTATCCATGTATATCCTCCTGTGTCAATTGATTTCAAAAATAAACTAGACACAGTTTAATAGAAAGCGGCTTGTTTGTAAAGTGTGGTATACATAACTTTAATGCCAAAAACAATTGCCATAATAACGACTTATGATGCGTATAATAAAATAATATAGCATGGTTTCTTGATAATATTTTATTTCATGGGTATAATTGTAGTTGGGCGAAGATGCCCGCAATTATTGTTCAAAATTAAACGTACACATATCAGAGAGGTAAAGTAAAATGGCAAGAAGAGTTGGTACAGTTTCAAGAGGTATCCGTGGTCCTATCATCCGTGAAGGAGATAATCTTGTTGACATCACAGTTGAAAGTGTTTTGTTAGCAGCTGAAGACGAAGGCTTTGAATTAAGAGACAGAGACGTTATCGCCCTTACAGAGTCTATCGTTGCACGTGCACAGGGTAACTATGTATCTGTAGATGCTATCGCTGAAGACGTAAAAGCAAAATTAGGTGGAGAAACAGTTGGTGTTATTTTCCCAATCCTTTCCCGTAACCGTTTTGCAATCAACTTAAAAGGTATCGCAAGAGGATGCAAGAAAGTAGTTCTTATGCTCAGCTATCCAAGTGATGAAGTAGGTAACGCGCTTCTTACATGGGATCAGTTAGACGAAGCTGGTATCAACCCATACCTTGACGTATTAACATTAGACAGATATCGTGAACTTTTCGGTGAAAACCTTCATGAGTTCACAGGCATCGACTATGTAGCTTACTACACAGACGTTGTAAAAGCAGAAGGCGCAGAAGTAGAAGTAATCTTCGCAAACGATGCAAAAGAAATCTTAAAATACACAGACTGCGTAATCAACTGTGATATCCACACAAGAGCACGTACAAAACGTATTTTAAGAGCGAACGGAGCAAAAGTTGTATGCGGTCTTGATGATCTTATGACAGCATCTATCAATGGCAGTGGCTTCAACTCCAAATACGGTCTTCTTGGTTCTAACAAAGCAACAGAAGACAAGATCAAACTCTTCCCAGAAGATTGCAAACAGCTTGTTTTAGATATCCAGGATTCTATTTTAGAAAAAACTGGCAAACACGTAGAAGTAATGGTATACGGTGATGGTGCCTTCAAAGATCCACAGGGTAAGATTTGGGAATTAGCTGACCCAGTTGTTTCCCCAGCATTCACAGATGGTCTTATCGGTACACCAAACGAATTAAAACTGAAATACCTTGCTGACAACGATTTTGCAAACCTTAGCGGAGCAGAATTAAAAGAAGCAATCGCAGAAAGTATCAAACACAAAGATGCTAACTTAGTAGGTAACATGGCATCTCAGGGTACAACACCACGTCAGTTAACAGACCTGATCGGTTCCCTCTGCGACTTAACATCCGGATCCGGTGATAAAGGAACACCAATCATCCTCATCCAGGGATACTTTGATAATATGACAACAGAATA
>JAZQSD010000133.1:0-16220 GCA_045629925.1 Eubacterium sp. | reverse complement strand
AAAATGTCCAGGAAATTCAGCAAAATGCGGAAGTGGGTGTTAAGTATATGCAGTTATGGGAAGAAATCGCATATGAAAAACGCGAAGCCAGAATAGAAGGTAGAGCTGAAGGTATAGCTGAAGGCAGAGCTGAAGGTAGAGCTGAAGGTAGAGCTGAAGGTAGAGTTGAAGGTAAAACCGAAGCTATTATATCTTTTCTAGATGATCTAGGAATTGTTTCGGATTCATTAAAAACAAAAATTTTTTCCGAATGCAATCTGGATATTCTAACTGTTTGGCTAAAGAAAGCTGCTCGGGCAGCTTCTATAGAAGAATTCGAAAAGGACATTTCTAATATGTAAAACAAATAGCGGAGTTGCTATGCAACTCCGTTATTTTTATCTCTACATGTTCTTTTTCGCTTTGTACTTCTTTTAGGAGACCGAAAACACAATGGATGCCATAGCAAAAACACTGATTTGAACAACTAAAAGCAACACATTATATGCGGAAATAAAAAGCAATCTTATCACTCCCCATTTCTTAACGGCTCCATAAGTAATACCTGCCACAAGATTGCCTACGATCAACAAAATACTCCAAAACAGAGTAACTATGATGCTTAATGGGGAAATGATTTTCTCTGCAGCTAGGGGAAATGTTATAAATGTAGTCAAAAATATTACCGCGCTGATAACAACATGCAGGATCAACTTTCTATTATTCTGCCGTTTCATTAGAGTCAGGATATTTTCTTCTGCTTTTTCTCGATAAGATGATGCATCTAGACGCTCCCCGGATAGCAACTCATTTACACTGATTTCTAGAGTTTCGCACAAGGAAAGCATAATTGAAATTTCAGGCAATCCTCTTCCAGTTTCCCACTTTGAAACAGTCTTATCACTTACTCCCAGCTTTTGAGCCAACTGTTTTTGAGTCATGGAATGTTCACTTCTCAATTTAGCAATAAATCTTCCAATTTTAACCTGATCCATACTTCCCACCTCCTGACTTTATGATACCAGCACTGGCATTAATTTCAAGTTTCACAACATAGCGTCCCTTCATAAATCACTCTACTTTTCGTATAGTTTTGATATCACAAAAAAAGAGAGACCTATTCTCGTGAAGTTGTCTACTTTAGCTTGACAACTTCACGAGAATAGGTCTCTCTTTCTTACTTTTATAAAATTCGATTCCCTCAGGATTATCTCATTGTCAGATAACCATGGTAATTCTTTAAGTTGTTTGACATTGTGAAGTCAGACACACATACGGATGTAATATTGTGGTATGGTTTTAAGAATGGGAATTCATCCTGCTGAGCCCATGCTGGTTTTGCGATTGCTTTAGTGTCTTCAACGCAAACTTTGTACCATTCAGACTGATTTGCAAACCAGATTTCTAATACGAAATCCATTACACAGCCGTTAATATCCTTCTTAACTTTACTCATAAGGATACGTGTAACTTCTGGTGCATTTTCGAATACTGGAAGAACTTCTTCTCTTAACCATTTTTCGCCTTCTGCTTTGTCAACGCCTTCTGGGAAGCCGATAGCAACATTCCAGCGATAGTTAGGACCCATTTCGATGTTACGTCCTTTTCCTTTGATGTCTTCTTCCCACCACATTGGAAGGAATGCGAAGATAAATGGATGACCTTCTGCAACATTTGTCTGACGAGCATTGTTACCTACGTCGCCATCTGCTTCTTCATGTTCACCATGAGCTGGGCCACCTGCTAAAGCAGCTTCTGGGATATTCCCCTGCCATACTAAAACGTCTAATGGAAATGTTTCAGCGATTGCTTTGATTCCAAGTCTTGGATCAAGGTCGCTTACTAACCAGTGATGTTCTGTTAACTGCATTTTGCAGTAACCAAATCTTTCACCCTGTGGTGGCATCTGGTAAGATGGGTAAAATGCATATTTTGTTACATATGGTTCAAACTGGCTGATGCTGTCTGGCACATGTACTTTGTAAAGCCATCTTTCAAGACTTGGTCTAAAATCTTCTTTTGCTACGTCAACGTAGATTAAACTACGCATAGGTTCAAATTTAAAATCTGCCATAAAAGTACCCTCACTTTTTATATGATAGTTTATTATAACATGCAACAAAAAGGCCTGTTAAGACCTTTTTGTGCTATTTTATATACGGTTTTTAATTATTTTTCTGGAACGATTGGCTGGATGAATTCCATGTATTTTTTCTTGCGAGCCTGGAACTCTGGTGTTTTCTTCATTTCTACTAAAGAGCCTTCGTTTCTCTGAATGTCATCGCCGTGGATGAATTTGCCTGGAAGTGTGTCATGTGCATGACCAAGCTGTTCTGGATCAAATGTGAATACGTATTTGCCATCAACTTTTTCAAGTTCACCCTTCATACCGCAAAGGTCACAGATTGCACAGTTTTCAACTGGATCAATATAGAATTCTTTGCTATGGCAGTGTGGACATACGCCTGCTTCACCTTTGTATTCAGCTTTTTCGAAATCTTTTGCAGCTTCTACAATATTCTGACCGATTTCATATGCTCTTGCTAAAGCTTCGTCATTCATAAGAATGCCTTTAGACCATGTGAAGAAATCGTTGTCGATTACTTTCCACATTGGTGTAAGAGCTTGCATTGCACAGTCAACCTGTACACGTGTAGCCCAGTCAGAACCGCCGATTGCCATGTAAGAAACCACTTTATCTTTTAAGATTCTTGGGTCAACACCTGGTCCGCCGTGTTCTCTAGAGATCTTGTCTGCGATTACATTGTTACCTCGGTCCATACGAGGGCCGAAACGGTCTGTTACAGTGTGGAATAAACCTGTGGATCCTTTTTCAAAAATTGGAACTGTAGAAATGATTCCATCTGCATCTAACATTTTGTCTAATAACCATGCGAAATCATCTTTCAGTACGCACATATTGCCTTTTCCGCTGAAAAGAGCCATTACACATGCGATACAACCTGTACAATGTTCAATGTGTAATTTCTGCATCTGGATAAATTCGATTTCTGCACCAGCTGCCTGTGCTCCCATAAGAGCCTGTTTACACATAGCATCATTGTTACCATTCACAGTACCATAAGAAATACCTAAAATTTTCATTGCTTTTCCTCCTCTTTTTGTGCGTTTATCAGCGCACATATCTATATACCATAAAAGCTGAAAATATTATAAAATACCCCTCATTTGAAGTCCAATATTCAAATCGGATTATCCCTTCTGCACATTCCGTCATTAAGCTATTTTCAGACTTATTTTTTGCCAAAATTTCTCATCTAAATTGTGGATTTTGCAAAAAAGAAAGAATCTCTTATGCAAAAAGTGGATAAGAGATTCTTGTATTTCGACTTTATTATGCATTTTGTGGATTAGAGAGTTTTACTCAGATGTCTCCTGATCGTACTCCTCATACTCTCCATCACAAAGAATAATCGGACATACATATCCTTCCTCATCCAATGACAGAGCATAGGATAATTCTTCGATGTAATCGATCATATCTGTTGCCGCCTGGCCCTCGCTTGCATAGATCTGATAGTCAGAAGTAGCAATTGGAATCATCTGTAGACGGATATTCTGCAATTCATCTACATGAACCTTCAGCACCGCTGTAGGTTTATTGTTCTGATTAAACAGATAATTCCCCAAACTGTACACGATAGGAACGTCTTTATAATATTCCACACCCTGAATAACATGTGGATGATTACCAACAATCAGGTCTGCACCTGCATCAATATATTCTCTGGCCATCAGACGCTGGTACTCTTCCGGATATGCTTTGCCCTCCAATCCCCAGTGCACATTTACAATCACAAGGTCATGTTCTGCCTTGGCCGCCTTAATCTGCTCTACCAACTGGGCTGGATCATATGTACAGAATACACCAGGCTGGGCATTATCTACATTCCATTCCACTACAGGAATTACTCTTGACGCCCCAAGAACTGCCACGGAAGTACCGTTTATCTCATAACTCTTCCATTCTTTCGCTCTGGCAATACTATCTCCAGCACCGACATAATCAATTCCTGCGTTATCCAGAGTTTCAAAATTCTGAAGCAACACATCCGGACCAAAATCCAGCACATGGTTGTTTGCAAGAGTTACTACATCAACGCCCATATCCAAAAGTGCCTGCACGTATTTAGGGTCTGATTTGAACGTAAACTGTTTGTCAGGAGCCTTTGTTCCTCCCACGCCAAATGGGAACTCCTGATTGATCATACAAAGATCTGCACTCTGCATTTCATTTAGAAGATCAGGTGAAAACAATCCTTCAATACCTTCGCTGTCATAGATGCTTTCTGTTGCACTTTTCATCAGCACGTCGCCTGTAAAAAGCATGGTAAATGGCTCTGCTGTTTCTACCACTTCCAGTGCTCCTGTTCCCTGTCCTGATTCCTCTTGTGACAAACTTTCTTCACCGGAAGAAATCTCTCCCTCTATCACTCCAATGGATTCTGATGGCATATCACTTTCTTGGTCTGCAGGAGCATCTCCTGCGCATCCAGTTACTAAAAATACGCACAAAGTTCCTGCAGCAAGCGCTGCAAGAACTTTCTTTAACTTTTTATGATTCATAAACCAATCCTCTTATACTTACATATCAATCAGAAAAATCTGCGAAATCATCAAATGTTTCTTCAGGCTGTTTTGGCATAATGATAGCCGCAATAATATAAATGATAAGACCGCCACCAACAGCGAAACAAAGAATGAGCACGATGATTCGAACGATTACTGGATCAACACCAATGTATTCGCCAAGACCTCCGCATACACCGCATAAAATTTTGTTTGAACTTGATTTATATAATTTCTTTCCACTCATAAACAACAACTTCCTTTCTTACAAATAGTATATACGTTTTCTCAAAAACTATCAATTCTTAAATCATTGTCACTACTGTATTCTAATCTTCAAACCTCCAGATCCACAGGCAAGCTCTGCCTTCGGAGCTCCTTCCTCTCCTTCCAGAACCACATTGGTATCCAGTCCACTGAAAGAATACTGATCAATCCAGATATCTCCAGATGCAACATCTATATCATAGGTATATTTTTGTCCATTTCCATTTAAATTCATGATAATGTCACCAGAAGCTACCTTGGAGTTGATATTTCCAAACACTTTACCTGCCACTGATAGTTCTCCAGATCCGCATACTGTTTCCAACAAGCCTTTACATTCGATCCGATCTAACTCCACATCTCCCGATCCAACGGACAAAAACATATCCTTTTCTGCACAAACAGCTGCGTAGCCACTCAGATCACCGGAACTAACTTCCATTGTCACACAATCAGCATAAATATCACTTCCAATGTTCACGTCACCAGAACCAATATCCAATGTATAATCCTCTGCATATAACACAGTATTCACTTCTATATCACCAGAGCCTGCATCTAAGACAATCTCCTCGAACTGATAACCGGCAGGAACATATATAACGATAGCTGGTTCCATCTCAAAATGGAGTCCAATCTTGCTTTTTTCATTATTCTTAATGAACAGACAATTCTCGTCATCTCTGACAATAACATCCTCTCTATCTGCCTCTATGTAAAACATACCGTCTGGCGATTCATAAATTATATAATCTCCAGATCCTGCATCCAAGTGAAGTTCTGTATAATCGCTGCGTTTCACTTCATATCTGCCATCAAAATACAATGCGGTTGAATCGTCATCCCCTGCATCAGAATCTTTCTCTGGCACATGGAAAAATTCATCTTCATCACCATAGAAATAAACGCTAAATCCATCCTCTGTCTCAATACGGAAAGGCCCGTGAACACCGTTTTTTTCTTGATTGAAAATCTTCCAGGTAGCTCGTGATACTCCACCTGCCGCTGCCACTACTAAAAGCACAATGCCTGCAACAGCAAATATTAAGGCAGCGATCAGACAAGCTTTTACAAATCCTTTCATTGTCTATGCCTCCTTCGCTTTCCGTGTTCTTTTTCTCTCGTGGACCACATCACCAGTCACGGAAGTAATGCCTCTGATACCGCCAGCTAAAGCATTTTTACAAAAAGCAACCAAGGCTGCCAACAACAGTAAAAATATAGCAAAGATTATAAATGCGATCCCTATAGTAGCTGCTCCAAAAAATCCAGCTCCACCTGCAAGCATACCGATACCGCTTGCCAGGAATCCAGCTGTTACGCCTCCTGCAGAAGCAACAAGGCAAATAAGCACTATCAGCGCACAGATCAGCAAGATCACAATACATACCGCACCGATAACCATCAAAACTTTCAGGATTGCTAAGAACACTTCTGCAACAGGATTTCTGTGTTTGCGTTTTTGCATATCTGCAGCCTGCTTCCCTGCTTTTGTCTGACGCGCATTGGCTGCATCCTGCTTATTTTCAGAATTCATTTTCTGATGGCTCGCCTGATTTTGAGCCGCCTTCTTCTTCGCATAGCGTTGCTTATATAGTTCGCCATATGCAGTATACGTCTTATCTAAGTATTTATCTTCTTCCGTCACGTCCACAGATGCCGGGAATTGAACTTCTTCTGGTTTCCCATAACCAGTCTCCGCATATTCTCCATCGATTCCCTGATTGTTCAAACCAGCACGAACGTTGCGGGCTACCTTCTCAGGAGAACCTAAATCCGCCAAAACAGCTGCCTCATTTTCAGGTCCTGCATCCTCTATATAAGATCTAAAAAAATCTACAACATCATCTCTCTCTTCTTTCGGAAGGTCCGACAAAATCAATTCTAATTCACTTAAAAATCTCTCAACATTCATTACTTATCTCCTCCTGAAAATAATCTTGATATTTTCGAAGAATATGTATCCCATTCTGTCCGATACAGATTCAACTGAATCGAACCCTTCTCCGTAATCTTGTAATATCTGCGGTTTCGACCACCACATTCCATATCGTATACCGTCAGACATTCGTCCTTCTGCAGTCTCCTAAGAACCGGATAGAGAGTTGACTCAGACACGTCAATCGCCTGCCGCACGTCTTGGGTAATCTTATAACCGTATGTTCCTTCTGACTCTTCTGACACAACCGCCAAAACGATTGCATCCAGCAGAGCAGCACCTGTATTAAAGACCATGCCATCACTCCTATTCTTTAATAATTATTGTTTCTGCATATACTATATGTCGTATAATATTGTTTGTCAATATATATTATACTCGCAAAAGTATTAAATATTTCTTAACAGAATTTACCGATTTTTTATAAGGATTTTTGTAGTCTAAGACGAAATAATATAGTATACTTTTGTAGAACAATTTCTGAAGGGAGATTTTTATGGAGAAAAATTTTGATTTTATGACTGACTGCACACATAACTGCCATACATGTGGTTCAAACTGCAACACAGAAAAGACCAAAGACAGTTTTTTTGATACATTGGATAAGATTGCTGATGCTTACGATGACATTGGCGAAGATGAGATGCTTCGTCTCCTCAACGAAACCGTTGCTGAATGGGAAAAGGAGATGGCTGAGGAAGAAGCTGAATAATTCAGTGGAAAAATTTATATACGGATTTACAAACCTAAAAGGGACTGCAGCATTTTGCTACAGTCCCTTGTTTTACATGTTACAGATATTCTTCTAAATCTTCTATCTCCTCAAAGCAATCCTCATCCACTACATGTTCTTTCTTGTAGTAAACTCTTTTCTTTAAAATATTTTTTCTTTTTTTCTCAACGAACTTTTCTCTTTTTTTCTTCCTTCCACATTTTTCTGGAAAGAAAACAAACAAAAAGACGATTGCAGAAATTGCTAAAAAGAGAATTTTAAATAGTTTTTTACAGTTATTTTTCATAATCCTACATACTTTCTAACTGGTCCATCCAGATTCGATAAGACGCATCACTTGGCATCAGCAAGCCGCCCCTTGGTGACACGCTGATAGGCCCCGCCATTGGTCCATCTGGAAGACAGGAACGTTTAAACTGCTGGATAAAAAATCTTCGATAGAAAGTTTTTAACCATTTTAAGATTGTGGCATGGTCGTAGACATCTGCAAAAGCTGTCTTGGCAAGATGATAAATCTTACCTGGCTCAAATCCATGCATAAGGATATAGTACATGAAAAAGTCATGTAATTCATATGGTCCTACAAGGTCTTCTGTTTTCTGTGCAATCTCACCTTCGTTGGCAGGAAGGAGCTCTGGACTAACTGGTGTTGCCAGCACATCATAAAGCACCATGGACAGTTTTTCATCCTGACATGTGTCCGCGTAGTATTTTACCAAATGGCGAACCATTGTCTTAGGAATAGATCCGTTAACGCTGTAATTTGACATGTGATCTCCGTTGTATGTGGCCCATCCAAGAGCAAGCTCTGACAAGTCACCTGTACCAATCACAAGACCATTGTGCATGTTGGCAATGTCCATAAGAATCTGGGTACGTTCTCTGGCCTGTGCATTTTCATAAGTTACATCGTGGTTAGATGGATCATGCTCAATATCGCAGAAATGAATATTTACCGCTGTCTTAATGCTGATTTCCTTAAAAGTTGCCCCTAATGATTTAATCATGCTTACCGCATTGTCATAGGTTCTGTCTGTTGTGCCAAAACCTGGCATTGTAACAGCAATGATCTCACTTCTGTCTTTTCCAAGAAGATCGAACGCTTTCGCTGTAACCAAAAGGGCCAGGGTAGAATCCAATCCACCGGATATACCAACTACCGCAGTCTTACTAAAAGTGTGTTCCAAACGTCTCTTAAGCCCATAGCTCTGGATCATAAATGTCTCTTCACAACATTTTTCACGTTTCGCCAAATCTTCAGGAATAAAAGCAGACTGTGGAATGTGTCTTGTAAGAACAGTTTCTTCTTTCTCAAGATCAACCAGAATCGTTGCATATCCTTCTGTTTTCATCTGGAACGTATTGATTCGGCGTCTTTCCTGAACAAGCGCCGCCACATCTATCTCAGAAACAACCATTCCTTCTCCGAACAGCTGTCCTTCTGCTATGATCTGACCTGCTTCTGCGATCAGTTTCTGTCCTGCATAAACCACATCCTGTGTGGATTCGCCTTCTCCTGCATTGCAGTATACATAACCGCAATGAAGTTTTGAGGACTGCACAGACACCAATTCTCTTCTGTATAAAGCCTTGCCAGGAAGTTCAATACTTGCTGCAAGGTTAACAATCAGATTGGCTCCCGCACGTGCATGAAACAAACTTGGAGAATCTGCTGCCCATAGGTCTTCACAGATTTCTGCACCGATTTTTAACTCTGGCATCTGATCAGCTGCAAACAACAACTTTGTGCCCATAGGAGCCATATAATCGTCATTCAATTCCACCTGAACAGGTTCTTCCATTCCCGTTGTAAAAACGCGCAGTTCACTAAATCCTGTATAGTTTGGCAAATGTGTTTTTGGAACCAGACCATATACATATCCATTGCCTACTGCCGCTGCCACATTATATAGTTTGCCATTAAATTCGATTGGTAAACCTACAAACACAAGGAATTGTTTTCCTTCTGTATGTTCAGCAATGGAAAGAAGTCCGTTTTTTGCCTCATTTAAAAGAGCGTCCTGATAAAACAGGTCTCCACATGTGTAACCAGTGATGGAAAGTTCTGGAAAAACCATGACTTTTGCGCCACATGCTGCGGCTTCATCGATCATTTTGCAAATTTCCTGTGCGTTATGTTTTGGATCCGCTACCTTTACCTTTGGAGTAAGTGCAGCTACTTTGATAAATCCATATTTCATTATTCTTCCTCCATCTGGGCGATGATTTCTCTTAGCTCATCTGCTGCAAACAGGTATCCTGTATTACAGAAATCACATCTTACCTCCACAGGTTCTTCGTCCACAATCAAGGACTCTAAATCTGCTTTTCCAATACTGATTACAGCCTGTTTCACACGCTCTTTTGAGCAGTTACATTGAAACTGTACAGGCATTTTGTCTGTATATTCTACTCCCAGATCTCCCAACAAGGCTTCCAGAATTTCTTCTGGATTCATTCCCTTGTCAAGCAGTTCTGTCACGGATGTAACTTTCGCTAAGTTTTCTTCTAATTTTACGATGGTCTCTTCTGTTGTAAAAGGCATCAACTGAATAATAAAACCACCTGCCTGTTTAACTGTGCCATCTTCATTTACCAATACACCAAGACCAACTGCACTAGGCACCTGCTCTGATGTTGCAAAATAGTATGTCAGATCTTCTGCGATCTCGCTTGTCTGAAGCGCACACTGTCCAAGGTATGGTTCTTTTAATCCCATATCTTTGATTACATTCATAATCCCAACGCCAACTGCACCAGCAACGTCTAATTTTCCTTTCGCATTGGCTGGCAGATGTACATCAGCTTCAATTGGATATCCTTTCACATTCCCAACAGAATCAGCAACTACTGTCATCCCTTTCATAGGGCCGCCGCCACGAACCTGAAGTGTAAGGGTATCTTTCTCCCCTTTCATCATAGAACCCATCATAGCGCCTGCAGACAAAAGACGTCCCAACGCAGCAGTAACTACAGGGCTTGCATTGTGGTGTGCTCTGGCTGTTTCAACCATTTCTCTGGATGTGATAGCAAAAGCACGCACCGCATGGTCTGCCGCAGTTGCTCTCACCATATAATCATTTGTTTTTATCATTTCACTCATTGTATTTTCCTCATATTAGTTTACATAAAGTTGTTTACATAATTTTATCCAATTGGATATAAAATTTATTTTCCATGTTCTCTGGCAACAAAATACACTCTTTCACAGTCATCCTCAGGGAACTCTCTTGTGCCCTCTCCGTATATTGCCAGAACTTCCATGCCAGCCTCTTCTAAAAGTTCTTTTACCGTCTGTATATCATAAGCTTTCTGGTAATGATACTCCTGAAAACGCTGAAACAGTTCTTTCTGTTCAGGATGCTGGATGAAAAGCGTCAGTTCGTATTCGTTGATCCCCGACTCTTCGTCAAACACATTATCCCAGACAAAACTTGCATCCTCACGATGCTCACAGATTGTCTGATCTCCGATCAGCTCCTCATACTTGAATCGTGTATTCATGTCAAAGACAAATATTCCACCTGGATCCAAATAATTATTTGCCAGTTTGAATACTTCCAGCAGTTCCTCTTCTTCCAGAATATAATTCATACAATCACAGGCACTGACAATCCCACGAACTGTTCCATACAGTTCAAATTCACGCATATCCTGCTGCAGATACAAGATTCCTTCTGACTCCTGCTCTCGTGCAATCCCCAGCATCTCTTCTGACAGATCCACCCCGATCATGTCGTAACCTTTATTTTTCAAAAGGCGTGTCATTTTCCCTGTGCCACAGCCCAGATCCAACAGCAGACCATCTTGGATTCCCTGTTCTCTCAGGATCTCTGTATAATATTCACACCATTCTTCATATGGAACATTATCCATGAACATATCATAAACTTCTGCAAAAGAACTATATGCCTCCATCTGCACACTCCTTTTAAAATATTTCTCAACTAATTATTATAAACTGTTTTCCTATATAAATTCAAGTTTTACCACATGTGCTCTCTTAATCAGAACCCCATGTCATTAACAGAAACCTGTGATTTTTAACTGAATGCTCTCCATCCCCTGGTATACATTCAAGTCTGGATAATAGGAAAAATGCATCTTAACGCCCGTCTGACGAGCCCCGTTTAGCACAGCCCCCGCCAATTCTTCACCGTATTTATCTTTGATGGCTTCTTTTAATTTCTCCACATCTCCAAAATACACACCGTCAATCATTGTGCCATTCTGGCTTTTCAGTTTCATACGGATTACATTTCGCTCTTTTCCAAAAATTCCCAAGGAGCAGATCTCCATATTCTGATCAGCAAAAATTGGTTTTTCATTGTCTTTTCCAAATGGCTCTAACAATTCTAACTGACTGATCAACGCCTTGGATATATACTCTACCGGCATCGGCACATCGATCAGCACCTTGGATATTAACTGATCCTCTTCCAACTTACAGTTAGCATTCAGGCGATTTCTTAACTCAGCAATCTTTTCCTCTTCCAGAGAAAATCCTGCCGCCATCGGATGTCCGCCAAACTTTAACAGTAATTCACTACAGCCATTCAGTTCCTCATACATAGAATAGCCTTCGATAGATCTGGCGGAACCTTTTGCACTGTTTTCTCCTTTCGTGATCACAAGCGCTGGTCGGTAGTAAGCCTCTCGCAGTCTGCCTGCTACAATGCCGGCAAGACTTTCATGACATCCTGGCAGATATACCACTAACACTTTATCCTGAGACATTCCTTCTTGTTCAATAAGTTTCATAGCCTCAAGCACAGCTAGCGCTGTCATGTCTTTTCGTTCTTCATTTAAAGCGGTCAGTTCCGCTGCCAGTGCCCCTGCCTGCACTTCGTTTTCTGACAAAAGCAGACGCAAGGAGCGCTTTGCAGTGTCAAGCCTGCCGCTGGCATTTAAACACGGACCAATCTTAAATCCAATGTGCCAGGACTTAACTGCTCCCATGGTCAACTGGTTTTGGAGAATCAGCGCTTTCATCCCAAGATTTTTGGTGCTGTTTAACATCTCTAGCCCTAGTTTTACTAATATACGGTTTTCATCAACAAGGGCCATTACGTCTCCCACAGTGGCAAAACCGGCATTTTCTATAAATACATCTGTTTCATCAGCAGGAATTCCCTTCTTTTCATAAAGCACACAGATAAACTTGTAAGCCACCGCAGCTCCACACAGCCCCTTAAAAGGATATGGACAATCATCCCTTTTGGGATTGATCACCGCAGCCGCAGGAACCAATCTCTGTATCACTTTCCCGTCTATTTCCTCACTTGGAACTTCATGATGGTCTGTCACAACTACCGTAAGTCCCAGTTCATTTGCAATTCTGATCGGTTCAAAGGCTGAGATTCCGTTGTCACATGTGATTATCGTATCCACCCCGTCTTTGTACGCCTGATAGATAAGATCTTCGTTTATCCCATACCCATCTTTGATGCGGTCTGGTATCACAGTATCTACATCGGCACCACAGCGTTTCATGCCTTTCAGCAAGATATATGTAGCCTGCACTCCATCAATATCATAGTCGCCGATAATGCGAATCTTTTTCTTCTGTTCTATTTTTTCTGCAATAATATCCGCACCTAGACCTGCATCTTTCAAAAGGCGGGCATCATACATATCTTCTTTCCCACCCTGCAGATATTTGCGAATATCCTCTATCTCTATAATGTCTCTATTCCGAATAATACGGGCAATGACCGGGTCTACATTAAAATATTCCCCAATTCCTTTAAAATCTGCCCGCTTACCGGCAACAACCCATTTTTCTTTCATTTATTACACGTCTCTTTCCAGGCCTAAACTTAAAGCTTATGTTACAGATTAAACGTTAATCATACTTCACTTCCACTAGCATCAATCCACAAGCCGGCATCATACCACCTGCATTACAGCGTTCTTTTGATGTAAGTATTTCTGGGATGGAATTTGCCTGTCTTTGTCCTAAACCGATTTCTACAAGTGTTCCAGTAAGGATGCGGACCATATTCTGCAAAAATCCATTTCCTCTGTATGTGATTCGAACCTCTGAGCCAAACTCCTCGATACGTATCTCATAGACAGAACGCACCGTTGACTTTTTCATCTTTGCGTTTCCGCAAAATGCAGCGAAATCATGTGTTCCCAGAAGCAGTTCTGCTGCCGTTCTCATAGCTTGCACATCCAAAGGCTGAGGAATCTGACAGACATACTTTCTGTCAAACACATTCGGCGTAGTACTATTCCAAAGACGATACACATATGTTTTTTCAACTGCATTCAAACGGCTGTGGAAACGTTCTGACGCCATACGCACTTCAACAACCGCAATATCTTCTGGAAGGTATTCATTTATAAGATCCATCAGTCGGTCAGGATCTGCTCCAAACTGCGCCACTTCTTCCTGGTGAAGGCGAAAATTCGCCACCTGTCCGCAAGCATGCACACCTGCATCGGTTCTTCCTGATCCGTCAATCTCGATCTGACGGCCAAACTGTTTGTGCAGGATGGATTCAATCTTGCCCTGTATAGTCTGATCTGTAGATTTTTGACGCTGCCAGCCTTTGTATCTGGTGCCGTCATACTGAATTTTCAGTTTGTAATTGATCATATGCTTCGCCTCTCACTTTTTAGGTATCTCTATCATAACAGAGCATATAACAAATCAGCAACCACTCCTTAAAAGTGATTGCTGATATATGCATGTTTTTATTCTTCTGTTGTATCGTCTGCCATTTCAACGAATGTGTATTTTACGTAAGATGCAGCTTCTTCAAGTGCTACATAGTATTCTGCGTAATTTAACATTACATATTCTTTGCCGCCACACTGTTCGATGAAGTCTTCTTCAGACATGTTGTAGTTTGCTGCAAAGTAAGATACAAATGTTGCAAAGTCAGTAGAAGTTACTTCACATTTCAAATCTGCAACAAGTGCTTCCAGAACAAGTTCTTCTCTCAGAGTTGCTTCCATCTCTTTTGCAAGGTCTGCTCTGAATTCTTCTTCTGTCTGTCCATAGTATGTGTCAAGGTATTCATCTAACATCATACCGTAGTAAGCAACCTGTTCTACATAGGAAGCCATTGTTTCTTCCACACGTTTTTCAATCAGGCCTTCTGGGAATGTAATCTCTGACTGTTCGATCAGTTTGCTAAGGAATGCATCCTGAATCGCCATATCAAGATTACCCTTGAGATTCTCATCTACAACTTTGTCAAAAGCTTCTACAGTTGTAATTCCCTGAGATGCACCAAAGTTTTCTAAAATATAATCATCTGTAATCTCTTCGTATGTGATCAGTGTTGGTTCGTAAACAGCGTTGATTGTTACTTCAAACACTACTTCCTGACCAGCAAGATCTGTGTTGTGATAATCTTCTGGGAATGTAAGGTTCAGAACAACTTCTTCCCCTTTCTTATGTCCAATAAGACCATCTTCAAATCCATCGATAAAGCTGTCAGATCCAATCTCTAACATAGCACCTGCTGCTGTGCCGCCATCAAAAGCAACACCGTCTTTCTGACCATAATAATCGATATTAACAACATGGCCATCTGCCACAGGCACATCAACCTCTACGTTCTTTGGATAGTAAGAGATAATGCTGTTAGCATATGTGAGTCTAGCTTCTTCTGTGATCTCAAATACTTTGTCGATCTCTACAGAAATCTTCTTATAATCGCCAAGCTTCACATAATCTTTAACATCATATTCTGTGCTTGCCAATAACTCATCTGCTGTATATACCTCTGGTTCAGTTACAACTGCACTGCTTTCACCTGCTGCACTGCCTGCTGTACTGCTGCCAGCGTTTGTCTCCTTCTCTCCACATCCACTTGCTAATACGGAAACTGCCATAACAGCTGCCAATAAAAGTACCAACTTCTTTTTCATAGTTGTTTTTCCTTTCTGTTTGCCAATGTGATATATGTGGCGTTTCGTTACAACGCCATTTAATAAAATAACATATTTCCAACTAAAAATAAAGATTTTTCTTCAAAAAGGAAGAGTGTATTGATTTTTGGAATAAACAATGTTAAAATGGTTCGGATATTGAAACCGTATAGAGGAGGTGTAGCCGTGTTAGCAGCAGCATTCGGAGAAAACATGAAAAGTATTATTCCATTGATTATTGTTATCGCAGCTGTTGTCGTTGTTCTGATCATCACTTACAAAATGGGTAAGAAACAGCAGAAGAAACGTGAAGAGCAGCAGGAAACTATAGATGCAATGAAACAGACCATGACCATGCTGATCATTGATAAGAAGAAACTTCCTATCAAATCATCAGGTCTTCCACAGCAGGTTATCGACCAGACACCTTGGTATCTGCGCCGCAACAAAGTACCTGTGGTAAAAGCGAAAATTGGTCCAAAGATCATGCTCTTAATCGCAGAAACTGATATTTTCGATGAAATCCCTGTAAAGAAGGAGATCAAAGCAACAGTAAGCGGTCTCTACATTACAGATATTCGTGGTCTTCGTGGACCAATCGAAAAACCAGAAAAGAAGAAAAACTTCTTCAGACGTCTTATGGGCGAAAAATAAAATCATGCAAACAACAAAAGGAACCGTTACTTGTACCGACCCCCAAAAGTTAGACCAAAAAAATCTAACGATTGGGAGGTCGGTATTTTTATGTCCAAATACTCTTTCGAATTCAAAAAGAAAGTTGTAAATGCCTATATAAATGGCGAAGGTGGATATCCTTATCTTTCA
>JAZQSD010000132.1:0-13433 GCA_045629925.1 Eubacterium sp. | reverse complement strand
ACCTGCCTTACAAGCAGGGGGTCACAGGTTCGAGCCCTGTTGGTCCCATTGAAATGCCGGCGTGGCGGAACTGGCAGACGCGCAGGACTTAAAATCCTGTGGTGGCAACATCGTACCGGTTCGATTCCGGTCGCCGGCATTGCACATTAGTGCGAAATGACCATCCGTATGGATGGCATTTTTTTTTACATGTGTGTGTAGCTCAGCTGGATAGAGCACTTGGCTACGGACCAAGGTGTCGGGAGTTCGAATCTTCTCACGCACGTACTGAAAAGTCCTAAACTATGCGTTTAGGACTTTTTTTGTTGAAATGTGTTATATTTGTTAAAATGTGATATAATGATTTTCGTGAGACAAAACAGAAATTTAAAGTTGTGATTTTTTCTAATTGAAAGAAATTATAATTACAAATATTGTTACAGAGAGGTATATCTATGGATGATTTTTTATATGCATTGAAAGCAGAACTTATGGGGAAATTAAAACCAGACCAGATTGATTATCAGGTCAATCTGTATCGAAATTATATCGTTGAAGAAATGAATAGTGGAAAGTCTATTGACCAGGTAATGCGTAAGCTTGGTGACCCGACTAAAATCGCTGAATTAATTTTAAATTCTTACGCAGCAGGAGAAGATCCAAGTTCTAAGAAAAGTATTTGGGATGAACGTACACCAGAAGAAATTAACGCTATGATCAATAATCCAGAGAGAGGAATTCAGGCAAATTTTGATCCAAAGACAGGATGGGATGTGAGATTAGGAAAATTAAAACTTAATTCCTGGTATGGAACATTTTTAATTTTGGGCATTGTGCTTGTTATTTTTGTAATCTTGTCTACTATTTTCCCAGGATTAAGAATGCAGTAAAGGCAAAATAAGCTGAATAAATCCGAAAAAGTACGTAGAAATAGTATGTAAAATGAATTAAATATAGCATAAAAAAGAAAAAACCAATGGGGGAGCCATTGGTTTTTTCTATGAGGGGAGTATAAATAATTAATAAGGGGTATAACTGAAGAGAATTGATACAAAATTCCCTTCAGTATGCATTATATACCTTTTTATTGCAAATTGCAATTAAAATAAATTTTGGAAAGTATATTTTTTTGCTTGCGAGAGATAATACGAATGTAACTTATTTTTATTAGGAGGATTTGAAAAATGGCAAAGAATTCTGAAAAAAGCATGAATGCTAAAAATGCAAAAAATTCTGCATCTCAGAGTAAAGCGGTGAGCAAAAATGCTTATGATGAAGCTTCTAAAAATGCAGCAAACAGCGCATCTAACGCAAATAATAGTGCTTCCGGAAAAAACACTGCTGGAACAAACAAAGAAACTAATTGCAAATAGGCTCAGATAACAATTGCACAGTTACTGCATATTATATAAAAACAGGTTCATTGAACCTGTTTTTATTCTTATAGAAGAAAGAGGTTTTGCATGTGGGAATCAGAGTGATCAGTTCACGGGAAGTAGAAAAATATATTGGCAAAAGCAATGTAGTATTTATCGATATTCGAGATAAAGCGGCGTATAAAGAATTTCATATAGAAGGAGCGCTTTGTTTGTCTGAGAAGGAGCTGGGTCTGTTTTTGAAAAGGAAAGGAAAAAGTCCATTGTATATTGTTTGCTGTCAAAGAGGTGTGTCGAGTCTTCATGTATGTAAGAAGTTTGACCAGCTGGGATATCGAATGGGAACGGTTGCCGGGGGAATAGATGCTTATATGAAATCGCATTGACAGTTTAAGACAGAATCTATATGATAGTTAGGAAAAGTTTCTTTTCAAATATAGAAAGGATTACAAGGATACTTGTGACAATGATGAACACATTTGAATTGATTGCACCATGTCATTTTGGGATGGAAACGGTGCTTAAACGTGAAATATATGATTTGGGATACGAGATTTCTCAGGTTGAGGACGGAAGAGTAACTTTTGAAGGAGATGCTGAGGCAATCTGCAGAGCCAATGTTTTTTTGCGTACGGCAGAGCGTGTTTTGCTTAAAGCAGGAAGCTTTCATGCGGAAACTTTTGATGAGTTGTTCGAAGCGGTAAAAGCACTTCCATGGGAAGAGTTTCTTCCAAAGGATGCTAAGTTCTGGGTGGCAAAAGCATCTTCTATCAAAAGCAAACTTTTTAGCCCGTCAGACATTCAGTCTATTGTAAAAAAGGCGATTGTAGAGCGACTGAAAAAAGTATATAAAGTTGACTGGTTTGAAGAGTCTGGTGCAGCATATCCAATTCGCGTGTTTTTAATGAAGGATGAAGTAACAGTTGCTATTGATACTTCTGGAGATTCTCTTCACAAGCGTGGATATCGTACAATGACCAGTAAGGCTCCTATTACAGAAACTTTGGCGGCAGCATTGATTATGTTCACTCCATGGAGAGCCGACCGTATATTGGTGGATCCGTTTTGCGGAAGTGGCACGTTTCCTATTGAGGCGGCAATGATTGCAGCTAATATTGCACCTGGTATGAAACGTTCTTTTACAGCTGAGAAGTGGCTGAATCTCATTGAACCAGAATTGTGGGATGAGATTCGTCAGGAAGCAAAGGAACAGATCAATCTGGATGTTAAAACAGATATTCAGGGATATGATATTGATGGAGATGTAGTGAAGGCTGCAAGAGAAAATGCAAAACGAGCAGGCGTTGATCACTTGATCCATTTCCAGCAGCGTGCAGTTGCAGATCTGAGACATCCAAAGAAATACGGATTTGTGATCACAAACCCTCCTTATGGCGAACGTTTGGAAGAGAAAGAAGCGTTGCCAGCTCTTTACACGGAGATTGGACAGGCAATTAGACAGCTGGATAGCTGGTCAGCATTTTTGATTACATCCTATGAAGATACAGAACGTTACATTGGAAGAAAAGCGGATAAAAACCGTAAGATTTACAACGGCATGATAAAAACATATTTTTATCAGTTTTTGGGTCCAAAGCCACCAAAGAAGAAAGCATAATTTTAATCCATACAAAAAGAGGTTTACATAATGCAGAGATTGATTTTTGCAACCGGGAATAAAAATAAAATGATCGAGATTCGTGAGATTTTAAAAGACTTGAATCTTGAGATCTTATCTATGAAAGAGGCGGGCATTTCTATTGATGTAGAAGAAAATGGTGCCACTTTTGAAGAGAATGCCTTGATTAAAGCGATGGCAGTTGCTGAAAAATGCGGAGATATCGTTTTGGCAGACGATTCTGGTTTGGAGATTGATTATCTTGACAAAGCACCTGGAGTACATTCAGCGCGTTTTATGGGAGAAGATACATCTTATGATATTAAGAACCAAGCTCTGATTGACAAATTAGAGGGAGTTCCAAAAGAAGACAGAACAGCCCGATTTGTTTGTGCTATTGCTGCTGTGGTGCCAGGACATGAGCCTGTTACTGTGCGAGGAACTATTGAAGGATATATTGGCTGGGAGCCGGCTGGAGAAAATGGATTTGGCTATGATCCTATTTTCTATGTGCATGATCTGGATTGTTCTACTGCTGAGCTTTCTATGGAAGATAAGAATGCCAGAAGCCATCGCGGCAATGCGCTGCGTGCAATCTGCCAAGTGTTAAAAGAGTATAATATATAGAAGAGACAGGTATAAACAAGAGAAAATGAGAGTTTTGATCGTCAGCGATACACATGGTAATCACGAAAATTTGGAGCAGGTTTTGCAACAGGAAGCAACCTTTGATCTGATGATTCATCTAGGGGATTCGGAAGTGGATCAGGAAGAACTAGTGCAGGTTGCAAAATGTCCTGTGGAGGTGATTGCGGGAAATATGGATCGGGACCCTAGCTTGGAGACAGAAAAAATCATTCAGGTAGAGGATTATAGAATCTTGATCTGCCATGGTCATCGGGCCGGAGTTAACAGTGGGTTGCTTCGCCTTGAGTATCAGGCCAGAGAGCATGAGGTGGATATGGTTATGTATGGACATACCCATGTGCCTTATTTGGATGAAAACGAAGATTTGATCATTCTAAATCCTGGAAGTATATCATATCCAAGACCATGGGGTTCACGCCCGTCTTATGCAGTGTTGGAAGTGGATGAAAATGGTGAGTATAAAATCAAACAAAATCATCTGTAAAAAAGCAAAAAAAATAAAAATTTTTTGTTGACATTTCTTTTGAACTGACATATAATAATCCTTGCGTCACGGAAAAGACGAGAAAACACCAAAAAACGGGGTGTGGCTCAGCTTGGCTAGAGCGCCTGGTTTGGGACCAGGAGGTCGCAGGTTCGAATCCTGTCACCCCGATTTTTTTATGCGGGTGTAGTTCAATGGTAGAACACCAGCCTTCCAAGCTGGATACGTGGGTTCGATTCCCATCACCCGCTTCCAGTGGAAACTGGTTTTTTGATACATATGTGTTCGTAGCTCAGCTGGATAGAGCAACGGCCTTCTAAGCCGTGGGTCGGGGGTTCGAATCCCTTCGAGCACATTTATATGGTGGGTATAGCGCAGTTGGTTAGCGCGCCAGATTGTGGCTCTGGAGGCCAAGGGTTCGAATCCCTTTATCCACCCTTTCAGCAAATGCTGACAATGGGATATTAGCTCAGTTGGTAGAGCACTTGACTTTTAATCAAGTTGTCCGGGGTTCGAATCCCCGATGTCTCATTTCCTACAAAGGATAACAATTTTATAACGGGGTGTGGCTCAGCTTGGCTAGAGCGCCTGGTTTGGGACCAGGAGGTCGCAGGTTCGAATCCTGTCACCCCGATTTACATGCGGGTGTAGTTCAATGGTAGAACACCAGCCTTCCAAGCTGGATACGTGGGTTCGATTCCCATCACCCGCTTTTTCTTTACCCATTTACAAACACCAGGATGTTTTGTATGATAACAAGTAGAGATTTTCGTGTTCGTAGCTCAGCTGGATAGAGCAACGGCCTTCTAAGCCGTGGGTCGGGGGTTCGAATCCCTTCGAGCACATTTTATGGTGGGTATAGCGCAGTTGGTTAGCGCGCCAGATTGTGGCTCTGGAGGCCAAGGGTTCGAATCCCTTTATCCACCCTGTTGGGCTATCGCCAAGGGGTAAGGCATAGCACTTTGACTGCTACATTCGTTGGTTCAAATCCAACTAGCCCAGTTCTGTGGGATATTAGCTCAGTTGGTAGAGCACTTGACTTTTAATCAAGTTGTCCGGGGTTCGAATCCCCGATGTCTCATAAAAAGACTTCTGTTTAACGGGAAAGGCTGTTTGCAGAAGTCTTTTTTTGTTGTATGATATGACTATGGTTAAAATGGTATATTTTGATTGAAAGGAGCGCAGGATTTTTCTGCAAAAACTAGATATGAGTACAATTAATTACAACCCAAATGGCGGACAGACATACATGCCATTTCAGGAAAATATAACAGTAAAGACATTTCCATTTACTCCTCTTGGAAGACCAGATCCAGAACTTCCAAAGTTGGAGTTAAAGCCAGAGTTTGCTGAGAGAGGATATTTGCTTACAATGCAGTGCCAGCATTTTCTGCCAGGAGTGACACCGGAGATGATTGACTGGTGGTGGGCAAATATGGAAAAAGGATATTATCTTTGGGCACCAGGTTCTCACAAGCGTTTCAATTGGGATAAGGCTCCTTGGGAATATGGATTCTTAAATTCTGCTTTGGTGATTTCCGAGACAAAAGGGGATGGAAATCCAGTTTTTGGTGGAAATGGTGTAAAGATTGAACGAATGGGCCTTGATATGTTTCCATTTACTACACATTTAGAGCACGTGATTGTAGAAGGGATTTACAACCGCCTTGGCGAGTTTGTGGATTCTACTGTTCATATGTGGGAAGCTGTTGAGGGCGGCTGTGTGCATTATGCAGCAGCGTTCTGCAATACAAGAATTTCTGAACCACCAGAATTCGTATTGGAAGATCCAAATCAGAAGCCGGTAGATCCTGTAGATGATCAGAATCATTCAGAGTATGAGGCATCTCGCTGGCCGGTATTTTTGCCAAAATTATATGATCTTTGGAAAGATCATCCGGATCCAAGCCAGAATGTACAGTGTGATCTGAGGGTGCGTGAGCTGGAGGACGGAACGTTAGAGTATATCGCGGAAAATGGCCCTGTAAGATTCTAGGGTTTTTGTTAGAGGTTAGGTGTAATGAAAGAAAAAGTAACACTAAAACGAGTGCTTGTTTTTATAATAGGTCTTTTTATCATGGGCTTTGGAATTGTTCTGATTAAAAAAGCGAATTTGGGATTGTCGCCAATCAGCGCTATTCCCGCTGCGGTTTCTAACATTGCGCCTCTTACATTTGGAAATGTAACGATTATTTTTCAGTGCTGTTGTTTTGCGGCAATCATGGTGGCAACAAAAAAACTCACATGGAAAAGAGCTATCATATTGCCAGTAGGATTTGGAATTGGTTACATTTTAGATCTGTACAATTTCCTGCTGAATTTTGATCATGCGCCTATTTGGGGAAAAGAGATCATCTGTATGCTTGGTATTATGGGTACGGCTCTTGGTATTGTGGTGATCAAACGGGCTGAGTTCGTGCTGCCGGCGGCGGATGAACTTTGGTTTACCCTCAGTGCAAAATATGACAGGAAGGTTTCTTTTTTTAAAACTTGCGGTGATATAGCCTGGGTTGCGATTACGGTGGTGATTGAGCTGGTTGCCAGTCACCGAATTGTGTCAGTAGGAATCGGCACAGTGCTTTCCATGTTGTTGACAGGATTTTTCGTGGGAAAATTCCAGAAGTGGCTGCCATCAGGAGCGAAAAAGAATTAGGACGATTGTAAATGACGAGAGTCTGCGTAATGTGCGCAGGCTCTTTTTTGGTATAGTAAAAAGTACATAAGGACGTATGGAAGGAATATGTGGGTGCTCTAAGGAAATTTGGTGGAAAAAATTTTTGGAACACTGTAAGATGGTGTTAAATAATGGTAGATAATCTGTGAAAGGAGGAACATCGGTGGAAGATCAGAAAATAGTCGACTTGTTTTTTGCCCGATCTGAGATGGCAATTAAAATGTTAGCAGAAAAATATGAAAAGCTGCTTTACAAGATTTCTTATAATATACTGTCAAACAATGAAGATGTGATGGAATGTATCAATGACACTTATCTGGGAACCTGGAATGCGATTCCTCCCCATCGGCCAGACCCACTGTCTGCTTTTGTGTGTAAGATTACCCGCAATCTGTCTTTGAAAAAATATCGTTCAAGGACAGCGGCGAAACGGAATTGCCAGATGGAAATAGTGTTGGATGAATTGGCCTTGTCTGTACCGGTTCCTTCTGCAGAGGAGGAGTGGAATGCCAAAGAACTTGGCCGAGCCATCGATGCATTTCTGGAAACATTGGACAAAGACAATCGCGTATTATTTGTGCGCAGATATTGGTTTGCAGATTCGGTGAAAGATCTGGCAGGAGTTCTGCATATAAGTGAGAATCTTGTTTCTGTGCGATTGAATCGTGTGAGGAAGCAGTTGAAAAAGTATCTTGAAAAGGAAGGTTTTGCTGGATGCTAGATAAGAAGAAAGAGTATATAGCAGAGGCTTTGGATGAAATCAGAGATGAATACATTGAAGAAGCGGTTGCGGCTGAATCTTTTAGAGTGGTAAAGAATAACGGTAAGCACCGCAAAAAGATGCCGGTCTATCGATTGGCTGGAACTGTGGCAGCTTGTCTTGTTGTGGTTGTTGCTCTAAGTGTGGGTGTGCGGTATAGCGACAGTGAAAAGAGCGCCCTGGATAGCAGTGTTGTTGGCGGTGCAGCGGAAAATATGACAGAAGGTATTGTTGATGAGGCGGCGCCACAGGCTGAACCTGATTTGAAAGGGGAGTCTGATCCTGGCAGCGAGCCAACAATTATGGAGCCGACCTGTGGGGAACCATCAGGATATCCAGTCCTGGAAGAAGGTACCGTGGAGACAGGAGCCAGTTCTTTGATGTGGTACGAACCAGAGGAAATCGTTGCACAGAATATTGTGATTGTTCGAGGCAGTGTGGAGAGCCTTGTTCAGGTGGAAGGCACTGCAAAAGTTGGAGAAACGGAAAACGTTTCTTATACACAGGCAACCATTCTTGTGGAAAAATGTCTGAAAGGGGATTTGAAGGCCGGGGATCGCTGCATTATAAAATTGCCGTTCTCTGTAAGTTATCAAACCTATTATGATAATGATTATTATGGAGCCTTAGCTAAGATCAGCGAGGGGGCAGAAGGAATCTTCATGCCGCGGGTAGGAACCCCATATTACTTTGGAGAGGGTAGACGATATGTCTTTTTAGAAACTGTTGAGGGGTTATCTTATGCGGAAGAAGTGTATGAGGTTCCGGCAGAAGGTGCGGTAACTCTCGATGATGTAGAAGCTTATATATTGGATTTGCTTCCGTAAGGAGGAGTAACATGAAAAAGAAAACTGAAAGAAAAATAACAGATCGAGAAATAACAATTCATAAGATTACAGGACGTAAGATAACCGCTATCGCACTGGCTGGATGTCTGGCAGGCGGGGCTGTTCTCTGTGGCTGTGGCGGTGAAGGAGCCAACCTTGGAGCAGGGAAGAAACCTGTAGAGCTGACAGCAGATGCGGGAAGTTCTTCTGCTAGCATCTGCACAGATGGAGCGGAAGATGGCGTTACATCAGCAGTGGATTTTTCCTATCAGTTGTTTAAGGAAAATCTTGCAGAGACCAATCCTGTCATGTCACCGGTTTCAGCATATTTTGCAATGAGTATGGTAGGCGCAGGGGCAAAAGGAGATACCCAGGCTGAATTTCATAACGTGTTTGGAGAAGACATGATAGATGTTTCTGGAAACCTTATGGGCAAGCTTCCGGCTGCTGGAGAGAACTTGAGAGTAAATATTGCAAATTCTGCCTGGGTGGATGACAACTTGGCAGCAGATGATACCTGGCTTGAAGTTGTAAAAGGGGTATATAAAGGCGAAGTTTACCAGATGCCTCTGACAAGTGCCATGGAACCAATCAATCAGTGGGTGTCAGATAAAACAGAAGGCCTTATTGATTCTATACTGGATGAGCCATTGAATGGAGAGGCAAGACTTGCTGTGATTAATGCCATCTATTTTAACGGCAAATGGATGTACACTTTTGAGCCAGAGGCAACAAGTCCGGAAACCTTCTATATGGAAGGTGGTAAATCAACTGATATTGATATGATGCATTCCTATGGTGTTTACTTTCAATATCTGAAAGGAGCTGGTTTTGATGGGGTGGTAATGCCTTACCAGGATGGAGATTATGCTTTTGTTGCCGTGAAACCTACAGAAGGTCAGAGTGTTCGCCAAATGTATGAAGGTCTTGATATGGGCCAGATGGCAGATATGATTGCAAATTCTCAGAACGAATTGGTTAACATAAAATTGCCAAAATTTGAAGTAGAATACGATAAAGTGCTGAATCAGGATTTTATCAACATGGGTGTGAAGACTGCTTTTGAAGCGGGAAAAGCGGATCTGTCAGGTTTGGGAACTTCCGATGATGGGCTCCCATTGTTTATCAGCCTGGTAAGACAGAAGGCAGTGCTTAAGGTGGACGAAGAAGGAACAGAGGCGGCGGCAGTTACATCTGTGATTGTAGAGTGCGGATCCGCAATGCCGGTGGATGAGCCTATCGATGTGTTCTTTGATGAACCGTTCTTTTACATGGTTTATGATACCGGGGCAAATGTGCCATTATTCATGGGCATCTTTGAAGAACCGATAGAATAACAGCAGGATATAGAATTGTGCTGAATGAAATCGGAAAATGTGAAATAAATAGAATAAAAATTGAATTACAAGAAAGGAAATAAGGGGCTGCCAAGGCGGCCTCTTTTTCTGTGGAAGGATGGGCGCTAAGGTTGATGTAAGAAATATAAACATTGTGAAATGTTTGTTAAAATTGAGCGAAATCCGTTGAAATGGTAATTTTTGCATGGTACATTAAGAAAATGTCCATGGGATGATAATTAACAGTATCAAAATAGTGAATACTGAGTTTAATAAAAGAGGAACAAGGAAATAAATAGGAAAGGAAGTTGTTATGAGAAAACTATTTAGAAACATGGTTCCACATTGGCGAATGGTCCTTATTATTTTGGTCATGATGATCGTACAGGTTTTTTGTGATCTGGCCCTGCCAACTTATACCGCTGATATTTTGGACGTAGGTATCCAAAATCGAGGCGTGGAACATATTTTGCCAGAAAAAATAACTGCAGAAGAATATGACTATGCAAAAATGTTCATGACAGATGAGGAACTGTCTGCCTGGGATAACAGCTATGCTAAGGAAGGCGATCTGTATGTGAGAACAGAGCAGGACAAAGAAGTGTTAGCTTCTCTAGATGATATGCTTATTGTTCCAATCATGCTGAATTACCAGATGGCGACTGTTGATGAGGCTGCTTTTAAAACCTATGTTGCACAGGTTCAGGGGCTGGATGCCAGCGTATTGGAATCTGTTACTTTAGAGCAGATTGGCGCTCAGATGGGCATGGAGCTGGAGGTTTTTCAGGCAGAGAAGGAAAATGCAGCCGGCGAGACAGAGCTGATGACTTGTGTAGATATGCGCCCAATCATGGCCGGAATGATTTCATCAGGTGTGATGGACAATGCAATGGTGGATCAGATGAGAACTGGATTGGAGAAAATGACAGAAGCCATGGGTTCATCCCTAATGAAATCCACAGGCGTGGCATACGCAATTGCCTGCGATGAAGAAGCAGGAGTAGATGTAGTCAAGATCCAGAAGGCGTATCTTTGGAGAACTGGCGCGATTATGCTTGGTTTTACAGCTATTTCCGTAATCTGCGCGATTATCAGTACTTTCTTTGCGTCAAAAGTTGGAGCAAGGATTGGACGCAATCTTCGCGGAGATGCATTTAAGAAAGTGCTCAGTTTCTCTAATGCAGAGATGAACCAGTTTTCCACAGCATCTTTGATAACAAGAACAACAAATGACGTGCAGCTGGTACAGATGGTTTGTACGATGATGCTGCGTATGGTGCTCTATGCTCCAATCATGGCCATTGGCGGTATCGTTATGGTTCTTGGCACAGGTGCAAATATGGGCTGGGTTATCGTCCTTGCAGTTGTGATTATTATGGTGTTTGTACTTAGTTTGGTTGGAGTAGCCCTTCCAAAATTTAAGATCATGCAGAAGCTGATCGACAATATCAACCTTGTAGCTCGCGAGATTCTTACAGGGATTCCTGTTATCCGTGCATTTAAGCGTGAAGACAAGGAAGAGGAAAGATTTGACGAGGCAAATACGGTGCTGCTGAAAACACAGCTTTTCACAAACCGTGTTATGACATGCATGATGCCGGGTATGATGATTCTCATGAACTTTACGGTTGTTCTGATCATGTGGGTAGCTACTCAGCGTATTGACCAGGGCTACATGCAGGTAGGTGCAATGACAGCTTTTATTTCCTACGCAATGCAGATTATTATTTCCTTCCTGGTTCTGACAATGATGTCTATCATGTTGCCAAGAGCAGGGGTTGCTGCGGATCGTATTGATGAAGTGCTTAAGACTGAGTCATCAATTGTTGCTCCTACAGTAACAAAATCCATCGCAGATAAAAAAGGTGTTGTTGCTTTTCATGATGTGAATTTCCGTTTTGAGAACGGTGAAGAATATGCCTTAGAAGGAATCAATTTTGTGGCAGAGCCTGGAAAAGTCACTGCCATTATCGGAAGTACCGGATGTGGTAAGTCTACATTGGTGAATCTGATTCCAAGACTTTATGATGTTACAGAAGGTTCTGTTACACTGGACGGAGTGGATGTAAGAGATCTGTCTATGGAAGATCTTCGCGGTTCTATCGGGTTTGTTCCACAGAAAGGAGTGCTTTTCTCAGGAACAATTGCATCTAACTTGCGATTTGGCAGAGCGGATGCTACAGATGAAGAGATTGCTGTGGCTGCAGAGATTGCGCAGGCTACAGAATTTATTGATCATAAAAAAGACAGATATGAAAGTGAGATTGCACAGGGCGGAACAAACGTGTCCGGCGGACAGAAACAGCGTCTTGCCATTGCCCGTGCTATTGCAAAAAATCCAAATGTCTATGTGTTTGATGACAGTTTTTCTGCCCTCGACATGAAGACGGATGCAGCCCTTCGAAGAGCTTTGGCGGAAAAAGTAAAAGATAAGACAATGATCATTGTTGCCCAGCGTATCAGCACTATCATGAACGCAGACCAGATTCTTGTTCTAGAAGATGGAAAGATTGTTGGAAAAGGCAGACACAAAGAGTTGCTTCGAGATTGCGAGGTATATCTGCAGATTGCCCGATCACAGCTTTCTGAAAAAGAGCTGGAACGTGAATTAGCTGGAAAGGAGGAAGTATAAAATGAGCGAAGAAAGAAATTTTAAAACTCCTCCAAGACGTCGTGGCGGTGGCCCACACGGGCACGGAATGCCAATGGAAAAAGCAAAAGATTTTAAAGGTACATTCAGAAAAATCTTGCGCTACATTGGGCGATATCGTTTTGCGGTTGTGATCGTAATTATTTTTGCAATCCTCTCAACAGTTTTTACGGTTATTGGGCCAAAGGTTATGGGAAATGCTACCACAGAGCTGGCAAGTGGACTTATGGCCAAGATCCAGGGAACTGGTGGAATCAATTTTGACAGAATCTGGCAGATTCTGTTACTCACATTGGGACTGTACGTATGCAGTGCGATATTCTCATTCGTTCAGGGCTATGTAATGACGACTATCACACAGAAGGTGTGTTATCGTATGCGTCGTGAGTTGGTAGAAAAGATCAATCGCATGCCTTTGAAATATTTTGAAAGCAAAACTCACGGGGAAGTGTTATCCCGTATTACCAACGATGTAGATACCCTTGGTATGGGGTTGAACCAAAGTATTACCCAGATCATTACATCTATCTCCAGTATGGTCGGTGTTTTGATCATGATGCTGACAATCTCTCCGTTAATGACACTGATTGCGGTATGCATTATTCCAGTTTCATTGACTTTGATCATGCTGGTAGTGAAACATTCCCAGAAACATTTCAAGACACAGCAGGAATATTTGGGGCATATCAACGGATTGGTTGAAGAAAGCTACGGCGGGCATAATGTTATCAAGCTTTATAATAAAGAAGAGGAAATGATTGAAAGCTTTGACAAGACAAATGCAGTTCTCTATAAGTCTGCATGGAAGTCTCAGTTCTTGTCAGGAATCATGCATCCGATCATGTCTGTGGTAACAAACCTTGGGTATGTTGCGGTAGTTATCTCTGGTGGTTTTCTCTGTATCAATGGAAGGATCACTATCGGTGAGATTCAGGCATTTACTCAGTATGTAAGAAACTTTACACAGCCAATCGCTCAGATGGCTCATGTGGTGAATCAGCTTCAGTCTATGGCAGCAGCAGCTGAGCGAGTGTTTGAATTCTTAGAAGAAGAGGAAGAACAGCAGGTAATCGACAATCC
>JAZQSD010000131.1:0-3070 GCA_045629925.1 Eubacterium sp. | reverse complement strand
TGTATTTTCTCTCAGAACTTCAGAAGGCTTTTGTGAGAACTTTGGGATTAGCGGAAGAGAATGCCATATTTCCAGAAAATGCACATCTTTTTGCGGCAAGGGGTGCGGCTTTAAAGAGCAAACAGGCTGATCCTGTATTTTTAGGGGAAATCTTGTACCGGTTGAGCGGCATCAGGAATGAGAATACAGAACTTCATTCGTTGCCGGTGTTGTTTGAGTCTGAAGAAGAGTATGAGAACTTCCTAAAAAGACAAGGACAGTACGCATTGGAACATGGAGACCTTTCTTCCTATAAAGGGAAAGCGTATCTTGGAATAGATGCGGGATCTACTACTTTGAAAGTGGTTCTGATCTCTGAAGATAATAAGATTTTATATACATATTATGGCAGCAACATGGGAGATCCAGTAAACGTGGTAAAAAACGTACTGCAGGAGATTTTGCAAAAAATCAATGCAGACACGGAGATTTCCTACGCATGTTCTACTGGATACGGCGAGATTCTTATGAAAAATGCATTTCATCTGGATACTGGTGAGGTTGAGACGATTGCCCACTATTATGCGGCTAGATATTTTGAGCCTAAGGTAGACTGTATTTTGGATATTGGCGGCCAGGATATGAAGTGCATTAAGATTAAGAATGGAACGGTGGATTCTATTATTTTGAATGAGGCATGTTCTTCGGGATGTGGTTCATTTATCGAGAATTTTGCTAACTCTATGGGTTGTACAGCAGAAGAGTTTGCGGCTAAGGCCATAGGGGCCAAGAAGCCACTAGATCTTGGAACCAGATGTACTGTTTTTATGAACTCCAACGTAAAACAGGCACAGAAGGAAGGTGCGGCGGTGGCTGACATTGCGGCTGGTCTGGCCTATTCTGTGATTAAGAATGCATTGTTTAAGGTAATTAAGGTGACAGATGCCTCCACTCTGGGAGAACATGTTGTAACACAGGGCGGAACATTTTTGAATAATGCAGTTTTGCGAAGCTTTGAGCTGGTATCAGGTAAGGAGGCTATTCGCCCGGCAATCGCAGGATTGATGGGTGCTTTTGGCGCGGCGCTGATTGCAAAGGAGCGCTGTAAGGGCAGAACAAGCAGCATGCTTTCCCTTGATGAGATCATACATTTTAAGTTTGAAACACAGATGGCATACTGCAAAGGCTGTAACAATCATTGCAGATTGACTATCAATTCATTTTCAAACGGCGGACGATACATATCTGGAAATCGATGTGAGAAAGGTCTGCAGAAAGACAAGTCTCTAAGCGATGCGCCAAATATGTTTGAATATAAGAAGAAAAGAGTGTTTGACTATGAGCCATTGGAGCTAGCTGAGGCACACAGGGGGATAATCGGACTTCCGCGAGTGCTTAATATGTACGAGAACTATCCTTTCTGGGCAGTGTTTTTTGCCAAGTTAGGATTCAGGGTTTTGCTGTCCCCATACTCCTCGCCACAGCTGTATCAGATGGGCATGGACAGTATTCCTAGTGAATCAGAGTGTTATCCAGCTAAGTTGGTTCATGGCCACATTGAATGGCTGATCGCGCAAGGGGTTAAAAAAATCTTCTATCCTTGCGTGTGCTATGAGCGACAGGAGATAGAAGAAGCTCAGAATTGTTACAATTGTCCAATGGTCATGTCGTACCCTGAGAATATCAAAAACAATGTGGAGAATTTAAGGACCCAGCAGGTGGAATTCTATAATCCATTTATGTCCTTTGTCTCTGAGGAAGTGGTTACAAAACGTCTGGCTGAGTATATGCATGAAACATTTGGGGTGCCAAAGGCTGAGGTTCGTGCAGCTGTTCATGCAGGCTGGCTGGAACAGAGCCGCTATAAAGAGGATGTGCAGGCAGAAGGGAAAAGATGTCTTGCCTGGATGGAGAAGAACGGAGCGAAGGGCGTTGTGCTGGCGGGTCGTCCGTATCATATGGATCCAGAAGTGAACCATGGAATTCCTGAAATGATTCAAAGCTATAACCTGGCTATTCTTACAGAAGATGCGGTAGCAGGGTTGAATGATAACCATACAAAATTGCGTGTTACAAATCAGTGGACATATCATGCAAGATTGTATGATGCGGCAGTTTACACTTCTACAAGGGAAGATCTGGAATTGATCCAGTTAAATTCCTTTGGCTGCGGTGTAGATGCGGTCACCATCGATCAGGTGCAGGAGCTGTTAGATCAGGCTGGAAAAATGTACACCTTGTTAAAGATAGACGAGGTCAATAACCTTGGAGCGGCAAAGATCCGCGTGCGTTCCATGATTGCGGTTTCCAACATGAGAGATGTGAGCAAACATGTGGAGAGAAAGCCTGTCACAGATTATGATCGAGTGCTTTATATACAGGAGATGCATGAGGGCGGATACACCATTCTTTGTACAGAGATGACAAGACCTCATTTTGATTTCTTTGAGGCGTCTCTTCAGAGCACGGGAAATAAATTGGTAATGATGCGCAATGAAGGTCAGAATGTGGTAGACATGGGCCTGAAATATGTGAATAATGACGCTTGCTACCCAGCCCTTATCGTTACCGGACAGATCATGGATGCAGTATTTTCCGGCAAATATGATACAGACAAGCTAGCCGTTATGATGGTGCAGACAGGAGGCGGCTGCCGTGCGTCTAACTATGTTGCCTTTATCAGAAAAGCATTGTCAGATGCAGGGTATGGCCATATTCCGGTTATTTCTGTCAGCACAGGATTCATGGAGAGAAATCCAGGTTTTCACTATACTTTGAAGATGGGATTTAAAGTTCTGCAGAGTCTGATCTATGGGGACATCTTGATGAAAGTGACACATCGAATGCGCCCATACGAGCTGAACAAAGGCGATACAGATGCACTTTTTGCTAATTGGCATCGAATTATTATAAAAGACCTGCTGTCGGATAAGGTAAATCATCGAAAGTTCCGGAAAAATTGCCGACAGATTATTCGTCAGTTTGATCGGATTCCGATCGATGAAAACTTAAAAAAGCCAAAAGTAGGTATCGTAGGGGAAGTGCTTGTAAAATATATGCCGCTTGCAAACAATAATTTAGCCCAGCTCCT
>JAZQSD010000130.1:0-10003 GCA_045629925.1 Eubacterium sp. | reverse complement strand
ATGGCACCTTCTCAGGTGGACCTCTTAGGAAAGTTGAAACTTTCAAAAGCGGCAGATGAAAAAGAAGATGCCTTTGTCCAGATGGGCTGTTATTTTGGCTATGTGCCATATGCCTGCAAAGCAGTTCTGAAGGAAAAACTTGCGTCTGAAGGCATGTTAGAACTTTTTGTGACAGTTGAAATGCCTTTAGTTTTCACTTTGGCAGATATGGAACTTGAAGGTGTTCGTGTAGATGCCAAGGCATTGAAAGAATATGGAGAACAGCTGTTAGAGCGCATTGAGGAGTTAGAACAGACCATTTATCAGCAGGCAGGAGAAGAGTTTAACATCAACTCTCCAAAACAGTTAGGTGTAATTCTGTTTGAAAAACTTCAGATGCCTAACGGGAAAAAGACAAAGACAGGTTATTCCACAGCAGCAGATGTACTGGAAAAACTTGCACCAGAGTTCCCGATTGTATCTGATATATTAGAGTACAGAACTTTGACAAAATTAAAGTCCACTTATGCAGATGGACTTGCAAATTATATATCTGCAGATGGCCGTATCCACGGAATCTTTAATCAGACTGTGACAGCCACAGGCCGTCTTAGCAGCACAGAGCCAAACTTACAGAACATTCCAATTCGAATGGAATTGGGCCGTTTGATCCGCAAAGTTTTCCTGCCAAAAGAAGGATGTGTATTTTTTGATGCGGATTATTCTCAGATTGAACTGCGAGTGCTGGCTCACATGTCAGGGGATAAGAATTTGATCGAGGCATATCGTCACGCAGAGGATATCCATAGACTGACCGCTTCCCAGGTGTTCCACACTCCGATGGAAGAAGTGACAGACCTTCAGAGAAGAAATGCAAAAGCGGTAAACTTTGGTATCGTTTATGGAATCAGTTCCTTTGGGTTGAGTCAGGACTTAAGCATTACAAGAAAAGAAGCCCAGGAATATATCCAGAGATATTTTGAGACATATCCTGGCATTAAGGCATTCCTTGATAAGACAGTGGAAGATGCCAAAGAAAGTGGTTATGCGGTAACCTTGTTTGGCAGAAAGCGCCCGGTTCCAGAACTTGCTTCCAGCAATTTTATGCAGAGATCATTCGGAGAACGAATCGCTATGAATTCTCCAATTCAGGGAACCGCGGCGGATATTATCAAGATTGCCATGAATCGTGTCCGCAACAGACTAGCAGCAGAAGGATTAAAGTCCAAGCTGATTCTTCAGGTTCACGATGAACTTCTGATCGAGGCTTATCCAGAAGAAAGAGAGCTTGTTCGCCAGATTCTCAATGAAGAAATGCAGGCGGCAGCAGATCTTGAAGTAAAACTGGAGACAGATACAAATGAAGGTGCTACATGGTACGATGCACATTAAGAGGAAAATAACATGTTATTTGTTGGGATTACCGGCGGTGTTGGCGCTGGAAAATCAGAAATATTAAATTTTCTTAGAAACAATTATAATTGTAAAGTTATGCTGACGGATGAGATTGCCCATGATTTGATGGAGCCGGGATGCGATTGTTACAATCGTCTGAAAGAGCTATTAGCAGATCATCCGGAAGTTTATCAGGAAGACGGTACATTCTATCGTCCAAATCTGGCAAAAGTGATTTTTTCCAGTGAGGAGAAAAGAGATGCGCTGAATGCTATTGTTCATCCTGCGGTAAAACAGTTTGTTGTGGATCAGTTTGAATGTGAGAATGACAGAAATGAATTAGACCTTTTGGTTGTGGAGTCAGCTCTTTTGATCGATGACAATTACGGTGCCATCTGTCAGGAAATGTGGTATATTTACACCTCAGAGGAAAACCGTAGAGAACGTTTGAAAAGATCTCGGGGATATTCCGATGAAAAGATCCAGAGTATTTTTGACAGTCAGCTGTCTGAGGCAGAGTTTCGAAAACATTGTGTGGAAGTCATTGACAACAATGGAACCACAGAAGAATCCTTTGAGCAGATAGCTCAGATTTTAGACAAAAAGGGAATCAAAGGTAAAGAATGAGATTATGTAGTATTTCCAGCGGCAGCAGCGGCAACTGTATCTATGCAGGTACAGATAACAGCCACATTTTAATCGACGCTGGCATTAGCGGTAAAAAAATAGAAGAAGGCTTGCATTCTGTTGATCTGAAAGCAGAGGAGATGCAGGGAATCCTGATCACCCATGAACACTCTGACCACATAAAAGGTCTTGGCGTGCTGGCTAGACGATATGGAATTCCAATTTATGGAACTTTTGGAACGTTAGAGTATATGAAGAGCCATGATTGTATCGGAAAAGTTGACGAAAGTCTGTTTCATGTGATACGCCCGGATGAGGATTTTTCCATTGGAGACATGACGATTACAGCACTTTCCACATCTCACGATGCAGCGGATCCTGTGTCTTATAGAATTAAGAACCAGGAAAAAACAATGGCAATACTGACGGACTTGGGAACTTACGATGATATTTTAGTGGACAAACTTCAAGGTCTCGATGTATTATTGTTGGAAGCTAATCACGATGTGCATATGCTTCAGGCGGGTGGATATCCATATTATCTGAAACGCCGAATTTTAGGAAATAAAGGGCATTTGTCCAACGAGTTGTCGGGGCAGCTATTAGGAAAACTGCTGCACGATGATTTTAAACATATTTTGTTGGGCCACCTAAGTCAGGAGAACAATTTTCCAGAGTTAGCATACGAGACAGTAAAACTGGAAGTGACACTGGGGAATAATCCATATAAAGGTACAGATTTTCCTATGGATGTGGCCAATCGTGGAGAAATCACTCCACTTATAACCTTTTAGAGACAATTGCAGTTTTTAACTGTTATTGATATATGTACGGGGTTTTTTCAATAATTGAGAGGAGAGCACCAAAGGGTGCAATGTAAAAAGATGGAAAAGGCAAACAAGACAATCATTACTGTAGTAGGAAAAGATACTGTTGGTATCATCGCAAAAGTGTGTACATATCTTGCAGAAAACAAGATCAATGTTCTTGATATCTCACAGACAATCGTTCAGGGATTTTTTAACATGATGATGATCGTTGATATGCAGAATGCGGCGAAACCATTTGCAGACTGTGCTTCAGATCTGGAAGTTTTAGGACAGGAAATCGGTGTTTCTATCAAATGTCAGAGAGAAGAAATCTTTGATATGATGCATCGTATCTAACAGACGAATTTCGAGTTAAATTAACCTTAAGGAGTACATAGCAATGATTAATATGTTTGAAGTAAATGAGACCAATCATATGATCGAACACCAGAACCTGGATGTGCGTACAATCACACTGGGTATCAGCTTGTTGGATTGTATTGATTCTGATCTTGATAAATTAAATGAAAAAATCTACAACAAGATTACAACAGTAGCAAAAGACCTGGTTAAAACAGGGGAGGAAATTGAAAGAAAATATTGCATCCCTATCGTTAACAAGAGAATCTCTCTTACACCGATTGCTTTGGTTGGTGCTGCTGCGTGTAAAACACCAGCAGACTTTGTGTCAATTGCAAAAACCTTAGACAGAGCTGCTGCAACAGTAGGTGTTAATTTTATCGGAGGGTATTCTGCACTGGTTTCCAAAGGGATGACAAAAGCGGACGAGCTTTTGATCCGATCCATTCCAGAAGCTCTCTCTTCCACAAATCTGATCTGCAGTTCCATTAATCTTGGTTCTACAAAGACAGGTATCAATATGGATGCAGTTAAACTGATGGGTGAAATCATCGTAGAGACTGCAGAATACACAAAAGATAACGACTCTATCGGTTGTGCAAAACTGGTAGTATTTTGTAATGCACCAGATGATAATCCTTTTATGGCTGGCGCATTTCATGGCGTAACAGAAGCGGATGCCATCATCAATGTAGGTGTCAGTGGACCTGGTGTAGTAAAGAAAGCCCTGGAAGAAGTGCGTGGAAAGAGTTTTGAAGAACTTTGTGAGACAATCAAAAAGACAGCGTTTAAGATTACTCGTGTAGGTCAGTTGGTTGCAAAAGAAGCTTCCAGAAAAATGGGAATCCCATTTGGTATCATTGACTTGTCATTAGCTCCAACACCAGCTGTTGGCGACAGTGTTGCTGAGATTTTAGAAGAGATTGGTCTTGAGTATGCAGGTGCACCAGGTACAACAGCAGCTCTTGCACTTTTAAATGATCAGGTTAAGAAGGGCGGAATCATGGCATCTTCTTATGTTGGCGGACTTAGCGGTGCTTTTATTCCAGTCAGCGAAGATCAGGGTATGATCGATGCAGTTTTAGCAAATGCTCTTACCCTTGAGAAATTAGAAGCGATGACTTGTGTATGTTCTGTGGGACTTGATATGATCGCAATTCCTGGAGATACTTCACCAGCTACAATCTCCGGCATTATTGCAGACGAGATGGCTATCGGTATGATTAATCAGAAAACAACTGCAGTGCGTCTGATTCCTGTAATTGGCAAAACAGTAGGCGACCAGGCTGAGTTTGGTGGACTTTTGGGATATGCGCCAATCATGCCTGTGAACAAATATTCCTGTGAGGCATTTATCAATCGTGGAGGAAGAATTCCAGCACCAGTTCACAGCTTCAAGAATTAAAGAACATAACTTTTGGAAATGTTGACAATTTTTTCCGAAAGTATTATGATACTTCTAACAAAAGGGAGTAGCGGCGTATTTAATACGTTTCGAAATCGTCAGAACGGTGCGTATGCACCCGGTTAGAATGAAACAGCAAGACTTTTGTCATACATATGCGTGTGGCAAAAGTCTTTTTTTATCAGACTTTAGAATCCGCTAAATATGACTATTTGTCGCAGGTAAAAGAAAAGGAGGTTAAAAGATGTTTTGGGATTTTGTTATTTTAGCAATGATTCTCTTTGGCATTGGTTTGTTTGGAAGAATCTTTTTCAATATGGCTCTGATTGTCACTATTTTCTTGTTCCTTTTTGGCGGATTAGTAATTTTAATGGGATTTGCAATTTTTACAATGAGTCTTGCACTGATGTGATAAGGCAGAGGATATTTTGTGTGTTTCGTGTATAATAATAATTTAGGAAAGGAGTGCACGCCGCATATAGCAGTGTGTAAACAAGGTTATGTTTATTAGATTTGGTGGAACTGGTTCCAACAGATATCGCAATTGCGAGGTGGATCCGGAAGAGTTTGCGAATGCAACGAAGAAAAAAGAAAAGAAAACAAGTAGTAAGAAAACATATAGTAAACCAACTGGAAACAGTGGGTGGAATGGAAAGTCCATTTTGATTGCAGCAATAGTGACTGCTGTTATTCTTGCGTTAGCATTTTATTTTGGTCTGTTTGCAATCAATTTCCAGTCCCAGGGATTTTGGGGGATCATCGTTGTGGGATGTTTCCTTTTCTTTGGTGTTAAGACATTGGCATACTGGGGATTTTCCATGACAAAAGGAATCGATGCAGCAGAGTCAGAGTATCAGAACCACAGAAATAGCAGATTATTTATTGTTCCGTTCGTGATCATAGGTGTCGCCATCGTCATCTCTATTGCAGGTTCTTCTATTTTCAATGCGGGAAGATATGCGTCCATTATGACAGTAGAAGATGGTGTATTTCAGGATGAATTGGCTGAAACACTCAGCACTGATTCTATTGCACTTATGGATACTTATTCAGCACAGATGCTTGGTGATCGTGAGATTGGCTCTCTTTCTAATGTAGTAAGCCAGTATGATGTGTCCGATCAGTATACACAGATTGATAAGAATGGTGCTCCTCTGAAGGTGGCAGCATTGGATTACGCAGGTTTCTTTAAGTGGATCAACAATCGATCCGAAGGTGTTCCTGGTTATGTTACAGTCAGTCCTGTCAACATGTCTGCGGAATATGTGACTAGCACGGAAGGTATGATCTACGTGCCATCTGCGTATTTAAATCAGGACCTTTATCGTCATATCCGTTTTGGATATCCAACAGCACTTCTTGGAAATGTTCATTTTGAAGTGGATGAAGAAGGTAATCCTTTCTACATTGCAACTGTTTACAAAAAGACGATTGCACTGTTTAATGGCCAGACTGTAAAGGGTGCTATTATTGTGAATCCAACAAACGGTGATATGGAATATTATGATGTGGCAGAGATTCCACAGTGGGCAGATGTAATCTTCCCAGGTGACCTTCTCTGTACACAGTATGACTGGTACGGCAAACTTTCTGGCGGGTTTATCAACAGCGTGATTGGTAAGAAAGGCTGTAAGCAGGTAACACAGTATCTTGGAACTGAAGAACAGGCAAGTGCTTACGATGCAGTGCCATTAAATGACTACGGATATATTGTTCGATCAGGAGATGTTTGGATCTACACAGGTGTTACATCTGTAAATGGTGACAGTTCTAACATTGGATTTTTATTGGCAAATGAACGTACAGGGGAGACCCATTACTATCCAGTAGCCGGTGCTGATGAGAAATCAGCCATGGCAGCAGCAGAAGGTGAGGTGCAGGAAAAAGGATACCAGGCAAGTTTCCCATCTCTGATCAATGTGGATGGCCAGCCAACTTACATTATGGTTCTTAAGGATGCCAGCGGTCTGGTGAAATTGTACGCAGCGGTTAACGTTGAACAGTACAACCTTGTAACAACAGCTCCAAATCAGGCAGAATGTATCCAGAAGTACCGTATGCTGATTGGTACAGGTGTTTTAGAGAATGAAACGGGAACCCAGCCAGAACAGTCCGGTGGGGATGATCCTGCAGATGAACTAATCACTGCAACAGACAGCAAAACAATTCTTGTTAAAGATATTAAATATATTGATATCGATGGAAACACATACGTGTATGTGATCGATGAAGATCAGCAGATCTTCCGCCAAAAAGTGGCTGTCAATGATGCTTTGCTGTTCCTTCAGGTAGGAGACAATTTGAACGTATCCTATAGCGGAAAAGAACTTGTATCCTTTGAAGTGATTCCGGAACAGCCTGAGTTTTCAGAGGGAAATGTGCAGAACGAACAATAAATTTTTATAAGTGTATGCATAAAAATACAAAGATTAGATGCGCTAATAAATGCAAGTAGATAATTTAATGTAGATAATAAAATGCTGCATTGTAAAAAGGGAAAACACATGATAAACTTTAAGGTGGAGAGCAATTTTCTCCACCTTATTTTAATGAAAAATATTAACATTCAATTAGGAATGAAATTTTTTGGTGAACTTATAACAGGAGGATATTCTAAATGAAAATGATGTCAATTGAAACCGTTTTAAAAGAAAATGCATACCCAGGCCGTGGTATTATCATCGGTAGAACTGCAGACGGAGCGAAAGCTGTTACAGCTTACTTTATCATGGGCAGAAGCTCCAACAGCCGTAACCGTGTGTTTGTTGAAGATGGTGAAGGTATCCGCACACAGGCATTTGATCCATCTAAATTAGAAGATCCTAGCCTTATCATTTATGCACCAGTTCGTGTTCTTGGCAACAAGACAATTGTGACAAACGGTGACCAGACAGACACAATCTATGACAACATGGATAAGCAGATGACATTTGAACAGTCCTTAAGATGCAGAGAATTTGAACCAGACGGTCCAAACTACACACCTAGAATTTCTGGTATCATGCATATCGAAAATGGCGCTTTCAGCTTTGCAATGTCTATCTTAAAGAGCAACAACGGCAATCCAGAATGCTGTAACCGTTACACATTTGCATACGAGAAACCAGTTGCCGGAGAAGCACGTTTCATTCACACATATATGAACGATGGCAATCCACTTCCAAGTTTTGAAGGGGAACCAGAATTAGTAGATGTAGCTGATGATATTGATACATACACAGAATTACTGTGGAACAGCTTAAACGAAGAAAACAAAGTATCTTTATTCGTTCGTTACATTGATATTGCAACAGGCGAATACGAAACAAGAATTGTAAATAAAAACAAATAGGAGAAAAAGCATGAAAGAATTAGCATTAAAGTACGGATGTAACCCAAACCAGAAACCATCCAGAGTGTACATGAATGAAGGCGAACTGCCTATCAAGATTTTATGTGGCAACCCAGGATACATCAACTTACTGGACGCTTTCAATGGCTGGCAGTTAGTAAAAGAATTAAAACAGGCAACAGGTCTTCCTGCAGCAACATCTTTCAAACATGTATCTCCAGCAGGTGCAGCAGTAGGTCTTCCATTAACAGAAGTAGAGGCTAAGATTTACTGGGTAGATGACCTTGGCGAATTATCTCCACTTGCATGTGCTTATGCAAGAGCAAGAGGTGCTGACCGTATGTCTTCTTTCGGCGATTTTATCTCTTTATCTGATGTATGTGATGCTGACACAGCAAAATTAATCAAACGTGAAGTTTCTGACGGCGTAATTGCTCCTGGTTACACAGAAGAAGCATTAGCTATCTTAAAAGAGAAAAAGAACGGCAAATACAATGTGATCGAAATTGATCCAGAATACGTTCCAGATCCAATTGAACACAAAGAAGTATTTGGTATCGTGTTTGAGCAGGGCAGAAATGAATTAAAGATTGATAAAGACATGCTCACAAACTTTGCTACAGAAAATACAGAATTGCCAGAATCTGCAAAGATTGACCTTATGATCGCTCTGATTACATTAAAATACACACAGTCTAACTCTGTTTGCTATGCTAAAGGCGGACAGGCTATCGGTATCGGTGCTGGTCAGCAGTCCCGTATTCACTGTACACGTTTAGCTGGTCAGAAAGCAGACAACTGGTTCCTTCGTCAGGCTCCACAGGTTCTGAACCTTCCATTCGTAGATGGTATCAAACGTGCAGACCGTGACAATGCAATCGACCTTTACATTGGTGAAGAATATATGGACGTTCTTGCAGATGGTACATGGGAAAATATTTTCAAAGAAAAACCACCTGTATTTACAGCAGAAGAAAAACGTGCATGGTTAGATAAAAACACTGACGTAGCACTTGGTTCTGATGCATTCTTCCCATTTGGTGACAACATCGAACGCGCTTACAAGAGCGGTGTTAAATATGTTGCACAGCCAGGCGGATCTGTTCGTGATGATCATGTTATCGCAACAGCAAACAAATACGGTATGGCAATGTGCTTTACAGGCATTCGTCTGTTCCACCACTAAGATTTAATACGTTAGAAAGGCTCTGGATTACCAGAGCCTTTTTTAGTGCTTACAATAATTATTTTTGAATTTCCCAGATACTTACATTGCAATCAGTATCAAGAGCGATAAGCCGTTTGGTATTTGAATCGTAATACAAATCTTCAATCGGCTGTTCCATACGCTGGCTAAACAACTTTTTGCCACTGTCAAAATCATACACATCTAAGATATCTGACATTAGTGATCGTATTACAATCATGTTTTCAACGGTGAGCATCTGCTGTGTTTTAAACAGATTCTTTTCTGTATACGCGAAAGATGTTGCGGATTGGAGTTTGCTTAAGGAGAAGACAATGATCTTTGATTCCTTTGGATTGTGAAGATACACATATCCATCCCGTATAGGCTGATCAAAAAGATAAATGTTTTTGCTGTCTCGCAAACGCCTGTTTTCTTTTGTATCGAAAAGTTCGAATATACTGTTTCCATTTTCCATGTAATTCATGGCAAGTCCATGATCATAGAAGTTCAGGTGGCTCTTATACAATGGGCCGGTTATACTTTCGTTTTCGATAGAATAGAGAATGCTTTCATCAATAACATCGTAGACACAAAATCCCAGTTTGTCATTGTTGAGATAGACGTTGGAAAATACGATATATGGCTTATTATTGTAGGTGATTGATTTGACGCCTGCATCATAAGGCGCGTTGCCCATTACCTCAATATACAGATTTGTCTCATGCCACTTGAATTCAGATTTCTTTTCTGTTTCTTTCATCTGTAAAAGCCGGCATTGGAAGAAACTGTATTCTGTGTCATGGAATCTGTGCGTGTGCAACTGCTTGTCTGCAACAACATTGGCGATGACCAAATTGTCGTTTTCATCCGAATAACTAAATGCGTGAAGCAGAACATTCTTGTCAGGG
>JAZQSD010000129.1:0-10687 GCA_045629925.1 Eubacterium sp. | reverse complement strand
GCAACAGTGGAGAAATTCATGAATGAAAAGAGTTGTTTTGAATTTTTATGTATTATGTCAGTTGTTTTAGCATAATAAGATAATGCGATAATAAGCCGATCACATTTGTGGTCGGCTTTTGTAACTTTTGGTTACAGAACTTCAACTTTTATGTGTTTCCTATATTGTGTATTCCGTGATACTATGTACCTATCAAAGTGTAGTTTTTGCTACACGAAAGTTCGAAAAATTAATTTCATTTAAAGGAGAGGTATATTATGCAGACAGCAAAAGAGGCACTGCTTGCGATTTTACGCGGCGAAAAGGCAGATTTTATTCCAGAACCATATTCTACAATGAAGGATGTTGTGTTCCCAGGTGAACGTTTCATCGACCTTGAAAATTTTGATCCATACGGAACAGGACCAGATGCATGGGGCGTTCTTTGGACAAACCAGGGACCAAACCCAATGATCGATGGTAATACAGTAGCAAAAGACTTCAGATTATTTGAAGATGTTGCTGAATGGAAAGACCATGTAAAATTCCCACCAATCGACTTTATGCCAGTTGATCAGATCTTAAACGGCATGAAAATGGGAATGGGTTACAATCCAGATGAACACGTACTTTCCTGCTTACTGCTTTCAGGTGCATTTGAGCGAGTAAATCAGATGGTTGGTTTCGAAAATGCTCTCTGTGCATTCTATGAATGTCCAGACGAAATGAAAGAACTGTTGAATGCAATTTGTGATTACAAGATCAAATGTATCGAACTGGCTCACAAATATCTGAAACCAGAAGTTATCCATATGCATGATGACTGGGGAACAAACGATAACATGTTCTTTTCACCAGAAATCTGGAGAGAATTTATTAAACCAATTGAAAAACGATATGCAGACAAGATCCATGAATTAGGTATGGTTTATATGCATCATTCCTGTGGACATATTCAGCAGATTATTCCTGATCTTGTTGAAATTGGTATAGATGCTATCAATCCAATGATGCTTTCTAATGATTTAGACGCACTGATGGCAGAATATGGCGATAAGATTACATTCTGTGGCGGTATGGACAATCAGAAAATGGAAGCTCCAGACGCAACAGAAGAGATGATTCGTGCGGAAATCCGCAAAGGTATTGACAATTATGTTAATAAAGGAAGATTTCTTCCATATATTATTCCAATCAAACAGTTTACATTTGGTATTTGGATTGATGAAGTTAACAAGTACGGTCGTCAGATTGAAGTAAAATAATCAAAGGTGAATAAAATTTAACAACCGTATATAAAATTGTATTATTTATACAAAAAATGAACCAGGTAACTAAAAGGTTACCTGGTTTTTTGTGCTATTTTCACATAAAAAAATAAAAAAAGCATAAAAATACCATTGACAAGACTGATACAAAGTCGTAGACTAGCGTTAATTAAATAAAGACAAGTTGAAGTTTGCAGGAAATTGACTGTATGTCAGACCGAAGGAGCAAAACTCTCAGGTGTCTCGAAAGAGATGGAGACTGTGAATGGATTGTAACTCTGGAGAACCTCTTATCCGTACCAAGAAGTGCGATGGAAGAGTGCCGAAGGTGCAAAGCTTATCCAATAGGATTTGCTAATCTCTCAGGCTAAAGGACAGAGAAAGTACATTTTTTGTGTAATTCTGTTCGTATCTGGTGATTTTTATTTATCATGGGTACGATTTTTTTTGCCAAGGAATGTCTTTATCGTTGTTCTTTTTTCCAGAAGTGTATGCTTCTGGATTTTTGTTTTTATTTAACAAATAAAAAAACAAGAAAAAGAAACGAGGAAGAAAACATGTGGGAAACAATTAATAACATTTTAGTCAGCATTGATGACTTTGTATGGGGCGTGCCTCTGATGGTGCTTATTATTGCTGGCGGTATCTGGCTTACAGTAAGAGTTGGCTTGCTGCAGGTTCGTAAGCTTCCATTAGCTTTAAAGTGGATGGTGAAAAACGAAGAAGATGGTGTTGGAGAAGTAACATCTTTTGGTGCTCTCTGTACAGCCCTTTCTGCCACAATCGGTACTGGTAATATTGTCGGTGTTGCGACAGCTGTTTGTGCCGGTGGTCCAGGCGCTCTTTTCTGGATGTTAGTGGCAGCATTCTTTGGTATGGCTACAAAATATGCAGAAGGTCTTTTGGCTGTTAAATATCGTGTGGTTGATGAGAAAACTGGCCATGCTCTTGGTGGTCCTTTCTATTATATCGAACGAGGTATGGGACCAAAATGGAAATGGCTTGCAATGATTTTTGCTTTCTTTGGCGTATGTGTAGGTTTGTTTGGCATCGGTACATTTACTCAGGTAAACGGTATCGTATCTGCAGTGAAAAACTTTTTTGACCCTAACATGGCGTACCCTGTTACAATTCCAGGTATTGGTACATATTCTGTTGTAGTTGTTATTGCATCTATTTTATTGGCAGTATGTGTGGCATTGGTAGTTATCGGCGGTATCAAGCGTATCGCAAAAGTATCACAGGTTATCGTTCCATTTATGGCAGTGATTTATATCGTGTTCTGTTTGATTCTGATTATTGCAAATATTACAGATATTCCAAATGCGGTAGTAACAATCGTACATGGAGCATTTAATCCACGTGCGGTAACTGGTGGTGTAGTTGGTACAATGTTTATTGCAATGCAGAAAGGTGTTGCCCGCGGTATCTTCTCAAATGAAGCAGGTCTTGGTTCTGCGCCTATCGCAGCTGCAGCGGCACAGACAAAAGAGCCTGTTCGTCAGGGCCTTGTATCTATGACAGGTACATTTATTGACACAATTGTAATCTGTACAATGACAGGTCTTTCTATTGTTCTTACAGGTGCATGGAAAGTAGAAGGTTTGGAAGGCGTTGCAGTTACTACATATGCATTCCAAAATGGTCTTCCAATTCCACCTCAGGCGGCAGCATTTGTGCTGATGATCTGTTTGGTATTCTTTGCATTTACAACAATTCTTGGATGGGATTATTATTCTGAACGTTGCTTAGAATACATGACAGGCGGCAAAACAACAGCAATCAAAATATTCCGCTGGTGCTACATTATCGCAGTATTTATCGGACCTTACATGACAGTATCTGCTGTATGGACAATCGCTGATATTTTTAACGGTTTGATGGCGATTCCAAACATGATTGCGCTGTTTGCATTAAGTGGTGTTGTATTTAAGGAAACAAAGAAATTTTTTGATAAGAAAAAACAGCAGCAGGCTTAAACCCAGTTGTAGAAAAAAGGTATTATATAAGGAGTTCATTGTGAGAGGTGAACTCCTTTTGATTTTATTTTTTGCGAAAGCAAAGTATTGGTAAAAAAACAATTGACTTTAGCACTTTAACAAGATAGACTATCTTTAATTAAATAAAGACAAGAGGAAGTTCGCAGGAAATTGGCCATGTGCCAGACCCAAGGAGTAACACTCTCAGGTGTCTTAGAAGAGATGATGACTGTGAATGGATTGTAACTCTGGAGAACCTCTTAACCGTATCTGTGAATACGAAGGAAGAGTGCCGAAGGTGCAAGGCTTATCCATAAGGATTTGCTAATCTCTCAGGCCAAAGGACAGAGCTGTATATTTTATATATATTGTTATTGTTCGAATCCAGAGGCGAAAGCTTTTGGGTTTTTTTGTTTTTATTTAAATATTAAATGAAGAAAGAGGTAACAATATGTTTCTTGACATTCTGAACAAAATTGACGGGATTGTATGGGGATGGCCCCTGATGATCCTTATTCTTGCTGGCGGCGCTTGGTTGACAATCCGCGTTGGCTTATTGCAGGTTCGAAAACTTCCATTGGCATTAAAATGGATGTTGAAAAATGAAGAAGGCGGTGAAGGGGAAGTATCATCCTTCGGTGCTCTGTGTACAGCACTTTCAGCAACAATCGGTACTGGTAATATCGTAGGTGTTGCTACAGCTATCGTAGCAGGTGGACCAGGTGCTTTATTCTGGATGTTAGTAGCAGCATTCCTTGGTATGGCTACTAAGTATTCCGAAGGTTTGCTGGCTGTTAAATATCGTGTAATTGATAAAGATGGTCACGCCCTTGGCGGTCCTTTCTACTACATTGAACGAGGTATGGGACCTAAGTGGAAATGGCTTGCAAAATTATTTGCAATTTTTGGTGTTCTTGCAGGTTTGTTAGGTATCGGTACAATTACTCAGGTAAATGGTATCGTATCTGCAGTTAAGAACTTCTTTGACCCAAACAACGCAATGTTAGTTTCTATTCCAGGTGTTGGTGATTACTCAGTTGTTGTTATTATTGCAGCTATTGTAGTAGCTGTACTGGTTGCATTAGTACTTCTCGGCGGTATCAAACGTATCTCCGGTGTATCTTCCGTAATCGTACCAGTTATGGCAGTGCTCTACATCGTGTTCTGTCTGATCATTATCCTTGGCAATATTACATCAATCCCAACAGCAGTTGTTGAAATCGTACAGGGTGCTTTCAATCCTCGCGCTGTAACAGGTGGTATCGTTGGTACAATGTTCGTTGCAATGCAGAAAGGTATCGCGCGTGGTATCTTCTCTAATGAAGCTGGCCTTGGTTCTGCACCTATCGCAGCAGCAGCAGCACAGACAAAAGATCCAGTTCGTCAGGGTCTGGTATCCATGACAGGTACATTTATTGATACAATCATTATCTGTACAATGACAGGTCTTTCTATCGTAATGACAGGCGCATGGAAAGTAGATGGATTAGAAGGTGTAGCGGTTACTACATATGCATTCCAGAACGGACTTCCATTCCCACCACAGATTGCTTCCTTTGTTTTGATGATCTGTTTGGCATTCTTTGCATTTACAACTATTCTTGGATGGGACTACTATTCCGAACGTTGTCTGGAATACTTAGTTGGCGGAAGAACAAAAGCAAATACAGTTTATCGTTGGATTTACATTATCGTAGTATTTATCGGTCCATTCCTTACTGTGTCTGCTGTATGGACAATCGCTGATATTTTCAACGGTTTGATGGCAATCCCTAACATGATTGCTCTGTTTGTATTAAGTGGAATTGTTTATAAAGAAACAAAGAAATTCTACCAGAGAAAACAGGCAGACAAAGTAGAAGAGTAATCCATTAGATTCAAAATTACATAAAGATTTTCAGAGCGGCGTATTCACCATGATATGCCGCTCTTTTTGTATTTAGTTCTCACATTTTATATCTGTGTATGGTAAAATAAAAGATAATTGTAATTTAATCAGGGAGCGTGTATTTATGGCACTGCAATTTGTTGTTGGCGGTTCAGGAAGCGGGAAAACAGAGTGGTTGTACTCTAAGCTGCTTGCTTGGGCAGAAGAGAATAAAAAACAGAATTTCTACATGATCGTTCCGGATCAGTTTACCTTGCAGACCCAGAAAGCATTGGTAGACAGACACAAGAATCATGCCATTATGAATATTGATGTGGTAAGCTTTGATCGTTTGGCTTACCGTATTTTTGATGAGCTTGGAAAGACGGATCTAGTGGTGCTTGAAGATACAGGAAAGAATCTGATTCTACGAAAACTGGCAGAAGATTGTAAGGATCAGCTTAAGACTTTAAAAAATCAGATTCACAAGATCAGTTACATTGATCAGATTAAATCACTGATTTCAGAATTTATGCAGTACGGGATTGAGCCAGAAGATTTGGAATCTTACTTGGATAAGATGGATGCAAACTCTGCATTGTATTACAAATTAAGCGATATGCTTTTGCTTTATCAGTCCTTTGACAGGTATTTAAGAAGCGGGTATATAACCTCTGAAAAAATATTATCTGTATTGGCGGATTCTGTTAAAGAGTCCGCACTTTTAAAAGATGCTGTTTTAGCTTTTGACGGATTTACTGGATTTACACCTGTGCAGATGAAACTGGTAAAAGAACTTTTGTCAGTTGCAAAAGAAAGCTACATGACAGTCACTATGGACCCGGATGAAGAACTGTATGCTGACAAAGGAATTCAGGATTTGTTTTACATGAGTCGTAAGATGATTCGCAGCGTGGCAAAGCTTGCAAAAGAAGTGGGCTGTGACATTGCTGATCCCGTTCCTTTGCAGAACAAAAAGGGCAGATTTTGCAGTAATCCGGTGCTTTGTCATTTGGAACAGAACCTGTTTCGCCCTGCATCTAAGGCATTTGCTGGCAATATGGAGGGGCAGTCCGGTATTTCCATAGCATCTTTTGCAAATCCAAAGGATGAGCTTATTTATGCCGCAGCTAAAATTCGAAGCATGGTAAAAGAATGTGGATATCGCTATCAGGATTTTGCCATTGTAAGCGGCAATGTAGGCGGATATGAAAAGTATGCAAAAGAAGTGTTTGAGATGTATCAGGTGCCATATTTTGCGGACGTTAAAGAGACGATATATTATCATCCGTTTACAGAGTGGGTGAGAGCATTTATAGAAATGATAGATAAGGGATTCGATTATGACAGCGTATTCCGTTATCTTCGCTGTGGGTTGTCAGGTTTTTCTATGGATGAGATAGATATTCTTGATAATTATGTATTAGAAAAAGGCATTCGCGGCTATAAAAAATGGCGGGAGAAATGGGTGAGACCATTTAAGCAGGCCAGTCGTGGTGCTCAAAAAACACAAGAGGAGCAGACTGCAGCACTTCTTCAGTTAAATCAGTTAAGAGAAAGATTTGTCGCTCAAGTGGAACCGGTTTTTACACAGATTCAATCTGGAATGGTTCAGGTTTCAGAAGTGACGAAAGCTTTGTATCAGGCCATGGTTCAGTTAGATAGTCAGCAGCAGCTGAAAGCAAAACAGGAATATCATGAACAGGCCGGAAATGAATACCTTGCGGCTACTTATGCACAGATTTATCGCATTGTGATTGATTTGTTAGATAAAGTGGTAGACTTACTTGGCGAAGATCATATGCCTATAAAGGAATATGCCCAGATTCTGGATGCAGGCTTTTTGGCAGCTAAGGTTGGAACCATTCCACCAGGAGCAGACTGTGTCACATTAGGGGATATAGAAAGAACACGTCTAGACAACATTAAAGTGCTGTTTTTCCTTGGTGTGAATGACGGAATCGTGCCAAAACTGGCGGACAGAAAGAATCTGCTATCCCAGTATGACAGAGAGCGCATGAACAAGGATAATATAGAGCTGGCGCCGACTACAAGAGAGCAGGTGTTTTTACAAAAGTTCTACCTGTATTTAAATATGACAAAACCACAGGATAGACTATTCCTTACCTTTGCTCGTATGGACAGTATGGGCACTGCACAAAAACCATCTTATCTTGTATCTGTAATCGGAAAGATGTTTCCAGAACTTAAAGTAGTGGAGATAGAAGCTGATTATGAACATGGAATCATGACAGCGCAAAGCAGTGTGAAGAAATACCTGACAGGAATTCGTCAGGTTCAAAAAGGACAGGTGACAAAAGATTGGGTGACACTTCACCAGTACAGATTAAGTCGTCCTGAATGTAAGCATACAACGGAGCGAATGCTGGATGCGGCCTATGCAGTGTATAATCAGGAAGTGTTGTCCCCAGAGCTGGCAAGAAAGCTATATGGACAGCAAATCTATGCCTCTGTGACCCGTATTGAGAAGTATTATAAGTGCGCATATGCACATTTCCTTCAGTATGGATTAAAGTTAGCTGAGCGAGAAGAGAATCGCTTTGAGGCAGCAGATATGGGATTGATCTTCCATAATGCCATTGAGTGCTACTGTAAAAAGATGTTTGAATTAGGCTATGACTGGTTTACTATTTCCCAGGAACAGCAGGAAAAGGTTCTTGACGAAGCGGTGTCTGAAACACTTCTATCCATGGATACGAAGTCTCTGTTAGACTCTGCACGCAACCAGTATATGACAGTGCGCATGTCAAATATTTTGCGAAGAAGTGTGGATGCAATGACAAGCCAGCTTCGCAGAGGTGATTATGTGCCAGCAGAGTATGAAGTTGGATTTTATCAGAAAATAGACATGTCAGACGTTGATTGTGAGGATATGGTCATCACAGGTCGAATTGATCGTATTGACACTTATGATAATGATGAGCAGCTTTATGTAAAAATCGCAGATTACAAGTCCAGCAAGAAAGATTTTGATCTGCAAAACATCTATGATGGACAGGATATTCAGCTGGTGCTGTATCTGTATGCAGCCATTGAAAAGATGAAAAATGAACAGAAAAAAGAAGACGGAAGCAATGTCGATATCATTCCAGCTGCAATGCTTTACTATCATTTGGATGATCCGACCGTAGAAGCAGAGACTGACCTGACAGAAGAGGAAATAGATCAGGCCATCTTTAAGAAATTCAGACCAACGGGTCTGGTAAATGAAGACAGTGCCGTTATCTATCATCTGGACAAAGATCTGTCAGGATCGTCAGAAGTCATACCGGTTTCTGTAAATAAAGATGGAACTTTGAGCAAGCGAGGCTGTTCCGTTGCAACAAGGGAACAGTTAGAAGTGTTAGAGCAGTTTGTTGTGGACAAGATCCGACAGGCGGGCAAGGCAATTATGGAGGGTGAGATTGGCCCACATCCTCTTGAAAGCAGCAAAATAGACGGATGCGAATATTGTTCTTATAAGGATATCTGTGGTTTTGATACCAGAATATCCGGCTATAAGAAACGTGTTGCGCCAAAATATTCAGAAGAAGATATATGGGCTAAGATTTATGAGGAGACAGACTATGAGTGTTAACTGGACCGACAGACAGCAGCAAGTCATCGATCTGCACAATAGAAATCTTTTGGTAGCTGCCGCTGCAGGTTCTGGCAAAACGGCAGTTCTTGTAGAGCGTGTAATCCAGATGATTACCCGAAAAGAAGATCCTGTAGATATTGATCGCCTTCTGATTGTTACATTTACCAACGCAGCTGCAGCAGAGATGAGAGAGAGAATTGGTGCAGCTTTGGAAAAAGCTCTTCAGGAAGACCCAGGAAACGTTCATTTGCAGACTCAGGTCACATTGCTTCACAATGCGCAGATTTCAACGATCCACAGCTTTGGTTTGAATGTGATACGAAATCACTTTTATAAAATTGATCTGGATCCGGCCTTTCGTATCGGAGATGAGCGAGAGATCAAGATGCTTAAGGAAGACGTGGTTGAAGCAGTCATGGAAGAGGCGTATGCCCAGGCAACACCAGAATTTTTGAATTTTGTGAAAGCATACGGAAGTGCAAAGAGTGACAAGAATATATGCGAGATGATTCTGTCACTGCATGAATATGCAGACAGTTATCCGTGGCCAAAAGAGTGGCTGACAGATTGTTTGAAAATGTACCACTGCAAAGGTTTCTTGCAGTTTAATAAGCTTCCGTGGGTAAAAGATCTGGTAGTTTATGTGCGCAGTCTAGTTGAAGGCTATATAGAAAAGCTTGAGTATGCCCTGCGATTAGCAAAAGATCCAGCAGGTCCTTATGCCTATGCGGAAACACTGGAAAGAGATCTTATGACATTAAGACGGCTGAAAGGATTCCGTTCCTATTTTGCACAAAGTGTGACTTTTAATACGATGAAATTTGACCAGCTTTCCCGCAAAAAGCAGATTTGTGATGAGGATCTGAAAGAAACTTGCAAGGCACTTCGAAAAGAAGTAAAAGACCAGCTGGATAACATTAAGAAGAATTATTTTACATATTCAGCCATGGAACAGCTGGAAATGCTTCAGTATGAGCGGCCGATGGCAGAAGAATTGGTTCGTTTGACTTTGCGTTTCATGGAAGCTTTTGCCAATGCGAAGAAAGATAAAAATATTATTGATTTCGGCGATATCGAGCATTATACCCTGAAAGTTCTTGTGGATGAGCAGACAAAGCTGCCAACACAGACTGCTAAGGAATATCAAGAACGTTTTATAGAAATCATGATCGATGAATACCAGGACAGCAACTATGTGCAGGAAGCATTGCTGTCAGCAGTATCAAGAAGTCATGCTGGAGAGAATAATTTGTTCATGGTAGGAGATGTGAAACAGAGCATTTATCGTTTCCGTCTTGCACGACCAGAACTTTTTATGAACAAATACAATTCTTATAAAACACATGATAGTGTAAATCAGCGTATTGATCTGCATCACAACTTCCGAAGCAGACCAGAGGTCCTTCGATTTACCAATGATATTTTTTATCATATTATGCAGGAGGACATGGGCAATGTTACATATGACGATGCTGCTGCACTGCATTTGGGAAGAGACTTTGATGAGCCTAAAGATCCACAAACATATGTGGCAGAGCTGATGCCAATTGTTTTGGAATCAGATGTTAAAGACAAGGTTGAATTAGAGGCTCGAACAGTGGCTGCTAAGATTCGTCAGATGACAGATCCTGCCACCAGCGGAGAATACTGTCCTGAGTACAGAGATATTGTTATTTTAGTTCACGCCATGAAGGGGTGGAGTGATATTTTTGTCAGGGTGTTTGCAGAAGAGGGCATTCCACTGATTAGCTCCTCGCGCAGCGGCTATTTTTCTGCAACTGAGGTTCAGACTGTGCTCCAGTACCTTAAGATTCTTAACAATCCTAGACAGGATATTCCACTTGCCGGTGTATTAAAGTCTGAGATTGGTGGTTGTTCTTCTGTAGAGCTTGCTATGATGAAGGCTGCTTTTCCAGAACTGACTTTTTATGAAGCGGCAGTGCGTTGGAAACAGTTAGATGGAGCAGAATCAGCCCGCATAGTAACGGAAGAG
>JAZQSD010000128.1:0-32332 GCA_045629925.1 Eubacterium sp. | reverse complement strand
TGTCTCCATAAATATAGGGCGGAGAAAGATCTCCGCCCCAGTTAATTCTTAACCGATTACTTTCTTAGCTGCGTTTTTGATTTTGTCAGCAAGAGATTCTTCTGCTTCTGCTTCGATATCAAATTCTGCGCCATCAAGATTGTCATCGAATTCATCATATTCAGGTTCTTTTGTGAAGTACTGATATGCTTTGTATGCGATAAAACCAACAATACCAAGTACTAATACAACTTTTAAAAATTTTTTCATGCCGTTCTTCCTTTCTGACCAGTTGGCCATACATATTCTAATATAGGACTATCTTACTCTTTCTTAGAGCAACTAGCAACCTTTTACATTTTATTTTATAAGTTTTTAGAATCGTTTGATCTGCTTCGCGCTCTCAATTCTTCTATGCTCAAATCTCTTTTAAACCCTCTGTGACAAGCAATACTTCCGCCAAGATAAGTGACGCAACCTACCTTGACAAATCCGCTTTGCTGCATAAGATAAGCCAGATGCTTTTTGCTGATGAAATCCTTGCTATTTTTTGCAACGTAGCTAAACTCCATGCTCTTTCCGTTTAAGAAAGCACTTAACGCAGGAACAACTTTCCCCTGATAAGCTTCTTTTAATCTCTTAAACTCTGGGTGATCTGGTTCTGAGGATTCCAGACAGTAAATCGTACCGCCTGGTCTTAAAACTCTGTATGCTTCCTTCAGAACAGCTTTGTAGTCGCCCACATCGCGCAGCCCAAAAGAAATCACTACACAGTCAAAGAACTCATTTCGAAACATCAGATGTTCAGCCTGCTGAAGCAGAAACTCTACATTGCGCACTTTGTTTTTCACCTGTTTTTTTCTGGCCATGTTAAGCATTTGCTCAGAAAAATCCACACCGAACACTTCAATATCTGGATGCTGACTAGCCAGCAAAAAAGCCATATCGCCAGTTCCACAACACAGATCCAGCATACGTCTGTACTCTTTCTGCTTAATCTCTGCAGATAATTTGTGCTTGTACAAACGGTGCATCCCTAAGCTTGTGATGTCATTCATCACATCATAGTCAGCGCTGATATGTTCAAAGGTCTTGTGCACTTTTTCAGTTTTCTTCTGTTTCGGAGATTTGAACATTGATCCCATTTACTTACTCCTTATTTCTCATCTGGAAGTTCATCCAACTGAGCCAGGTTAAATACAGGGCCATCTAAGCAGATGAATTTTCCGCCAAGATTACATCTTCCGCATTTACCAATACCGCATTTCATACGCATTTCAAGAGTTGTGATAACGTCTTCTTTTGCGAATCCCATACGGAGTAATGCTTCAGAAGCAAATTTAATCATGATTGGCGGACCACATAAAACAACTTTTCTGTTCACTGGCTGGAATGCAAGTTCTTCCACAAACTGTGGAACGAAACCTACGTTGCCAGTCCATTCTGCGTTGCCTCTGTCTACTGTTACTTCTACTCTTGTATCTGGTTCTTTTGGCCAGTTTTCAAATAAGTCTGGTTTGAATACCAGATCTTCTGGGGAACGGGAACCATATACGATATCGATGTGACCGTAGTCTTCACGGTGTTCAAAACAGTAACGAATCAGGGAACGTACTGGTGCAAGACCGATACCACCACCGATGAATACAAGATCTTTTCCTTTGATTTCATCGTATGGGAAGTTGTTTCCGTATGGTCCACGGATACCAACTTCCTGTCCTTCTGTCATTTCGTGAAGAGCTTCTGTTAAAATACCAACTCGTTTGATAGAGGATTCAATCCAGTCTTCTCCTTTAGCTGTGATGGAGAACATACCTTCACCAACACCGATAACAGAGATCATTGCCAGCTGACCTGGTAATGGATCAAACGGTTTCTGTCCATCTAATGTCTGGAAACGGAATGTTTTAACGTCTGGTGTTTCCTCTGTAATTTTAATTAACTTTACGACCTGAGGTACCAATGGGTTGCAGGTACATTCATGATCGTGATCGTGTCCATGTTCATGATTGCAATCACACATTAGATTTCCACCTCCGCTACTTTGTCAATAAAGGTTGTAATATCCATATGAGCTGGACATTTTTCTACACATCTTCCGCAACCTACGCACAGCATTTCGCCATATCTGTCATGGAAGAAAGATAATTTGTGCATGTAACGGTTACGTACACGTTCTTTCTTTGTTGGACGTGGGTTGTGTCCGCCTGCCATTCTGCTGTAATCAGAGAACATACAGGAATCCCAGCAACGGTATTTTGTACCTTCTGCGCCGTGATTATCGGAATCAATGTCGAAGCAGTAACATGTTGGGCATACATATGTACATGTTGCACAGCCTAAGCATGCTCTTGTCACTTCGTCCCAAATTGGATGTTCGAACATCTTGCCAAGTTTTTCTGGAAGATCTTCTGTTGCATTTACTTTCAGTTCGCAAGCTGTTGCTTTGTCAGCTTTGCCGCCTTCTGTTAAAAGTGCGCCAAGTTTTTCTAAAGCAGCCTTGCCTGCTTCTGTGTAGGCTTCCAATACAAGTTCTTCACCTGCATCGTTCATCATAACGTCTGCGTTTGGTGCATCGTTTGGATTTAAGCCCATGGAGTCACAGAAACATGTTCTGCACACTGTGTCGCATCCGTATGCGAAAAGCAGTGTGTTTTCTCTTTTTCTTTTGTAGAAGCTGTCTACAAATCCTTTTTCAAAGAAAACTTTGTCCATCAGATAGATACTTCTTGCGTCACATGGACGAAGACCGAAGATCACCTGTTTTGCATTGTCTACAACTTCTTTTACTTCAATAGATTTTCCAAGCTTGTAGTTGTACATTTTTTCTGTACATGGGAAAAGGATATCCTTTGGTGGAAGTGTTGTGTTTTCACCTTCAAGAACTACTTCTTCGCCATCCCAGAGTTTGAAACGTTTAACGTCTGCAACTACACCTGGTACAAAGACACTTGCGTCAGCGGCAAGGATCTCTAATGCTTTTGTAATATCTGTTTTCTTAAGCAGCATCTTACCGCCTCCTTTACATGAATTCATCTCTGTCTGATAAATCGAACTCGCCAAGAACATGTTCATCTTCTGCGCTAAGTCCACATTCATATTCGCCAAATAAATCTTCGATGTCTTTTAACATCTTCTTTGTCTGACGCATGATTGGTAATCCCATTGGACATACACGTTCACATTCGCCACATTCGATACAACGGTCACCTACGTGGTAAACACGTGTTAAACCGTATACCTGGTTGGAGTTACGATTGTTCTGTTTGCCATCCCACGCTTCTCTTGCCTGGTCTGCATAGCATTCTTTACAGCTGCATGCAGGACATGCATTACGGCATGCGTAGCAATGGATACATTTGTCATACTGAACTGCCCAGTATTCATATCTTTCATCTGGAGTTAATGCTTCAAATTCAATAATGTCTTTGAAACGATCCGGATTTTTCTTTTCTTCTACTAATTCACCGATGATTTCATCGTAAACTAATGGATTTTTATGCTGGCAACCTTCACAAATCTTGTTTTCTTTACCGTCGCATGGAAGACCAATGATGTAGAGGTTTTCTCTTACAGCCTGTTTGTCTTTGATCATACGATTGATCGCTCTTGTGTCACAGCCTCTTGCTAAGATACCGATCTTGCCTTCTGGATAACGGTCATCTAAAAGATATTTTGCTGTTCCATTGATGCAGTACTTATTCCAAACAAGTTTGTCTGCATCTTCTGGTTTTGTAACGAAGATTGGCATTGTCTTGTCTTCAAAACGGGTAGCGCCCCATCCGATAAAGTAGGAAACAGTGCCATCTGCCAAAAGTGCTTTTACGCGTTCGCGGATCTGAGCTTCTACATTACTCATTTACGGCACCTCCCTCTTTGCTTAAGTTTGCCTGTGTATACCAAGTCTCCTGGAACTTTTTGTTAGGTCCAAGTTCTTTGATCTGTGCAGATACACGAGTTACAGTATCACGGAACTTAACAGCTTCCGCACCAGAGATCCATCTAGCCTGGAAACGGTTTGGATCGATACCATTGTACTCAAGAAGTCTCTGCATCAGCATAAATCTTCTTCTTGTGAAATAGTTACCTGTTGCGTAATGACAGTCACCTGGGTGGCATCCGCATACTAAAACGCCGTCAGCGCCTTTCTGGAATGCTCTTAAGATGAACTGTGGATTTACACGGCTGGAACATGGTACACGGATTACGCGTACGTTCTCAGGATATTTCATACGGTTCAGACCTGCTAAGTCTGCTCCAGTGTAGGTACACCAGTTACAGCAGAATGCGAGAATCTGAGGTTCCCAATTTTCATTATTGTTTACTGCCATAATGCATCTACCTCCCTGAGAATCTGGTCATTTGTATAACCCTGTAAGTCAATAGCACCTGTACGACATGCAGCTGCACAACATCCGCATCCCTGGCAGAGACCGGAGTTAACATCTGCTACAATACGTCTTACTTTCTTGCCATCGATTCTATCTTCGATTTCCTTTAAGGAAATTGCTTTGTATGGACACATTGCTACACAGTGACCACAACCACAGCACTTAGACTGATCAGACTTACTTGTCATTGGAGATGTTTCCATCTCGTCTTTGCTAAACAGACCACATACTTTAACAGCTGCTGCAGAAGCCTGTGCTACTGTATCTGGAATATCCTTAGGACCCTGGCATGTACCGCAAAGGAATACACCACCTGTCTGAGTTTCAACTGGACGAAGCTTTGGATGTGCTTCAGAAACCCAACCATCGTTATCTTTAGCGATACCCAGCTTTTTAACGATATCTTCAACACCTTTTGCTGGAACCATTGCTGTTTCAAGGATAACCATATCAGCTTCTACTGTTACCTGTTTGCCAAGTAAGGAATCTTCACCTTTACAGATGAGACGGCCACGTTCTTTGTAAATCTTAGATACACGACCACGGATGTAGTGTGCACCGTCGTTACGTGTTCTGTCATAGAATTCTTCGTAGCCTTTACCTGGTGTACGAACATCCATGTAGAAAATGTATACGTTAGATCCTGGAATCTTTTCTAAAATCTGGTGAGCATGTTTTGCACCGTACATACAGCATGCACGAGAACAGTAGCTCTTGCCTTTCTTAGGATCACGGGAGCCTACACATTTCACGATTACGATATCTTTTGGTTCTGTGCCATCAGATGGACGTAAGATGTGACCTTCTGTAGGACCAGATGCATTTACAAGACGTTCGAACTGAAGTCCGCTGATAACATCTTTGAATCTGCCTCCGCCGTATTCTGGATACAGATCCTGCCATTCGATCAATTCATAGCCTGTTGCAACTACGATTGCACCGTATGTTTCTGTAAATGTTGTATCTGTATCTTCAAAGTTGATTGCTTTTAATGGACAAACGATCTGACATACACCACATTTGCCATCGATAAGTTTTTTACAATGATCAGCATCGATAACTGGTTTTGCAGGAACTGCCTGCGCAAAGGATTTGTAGATTGCACGGCGTTCAGACATACCCTGGTTGAATTCACTGATAACTTTTGTAGGACATTTTGTCTCGCAGAGACCACATCCTGTACAGATATCATGGTTTACGTAGCGTGCTTTCTGTTTGATTGTAACTTCAAAGTTACCAACATAACCGCTTACATCTTCTAATTCGCAAGATGTTTTTAAAGTAATGTTTGGATGAGCACTTACTTCTACCATTTTTGGTGTACTGATACATGCGGAACAGTCAAGTGTTGGGAATGTTTTATCAAGCATTACCATACGTCCGCCGATGGATGGTTCACGATCAAGCAGAGTTACCTGATAACCTGCATCTGCAATATCTAACGCACACTGAATACCAGCAATACCACCACCAATTACAAGAGCTTTCTTGTGAATTGGAATAGTTGTTGTATGTAATGGTTTGTTTCTTCCTACTTTAGCAACTGCCATTCTTGTAAGAGCGATGGCTTTCTGTGTTGCTTTTTCTCTGTCTGTATGTACCCATGAACACTGTTCACGAATGTTTGCGATTTCTAACATGTATGGGTTGATTTTTGTACCAGACAGCATCTTACGGAATGTATTTTCATGCATTCGAGGTGTACAGGAAGCAATAACGATACGATCTAAGTTGTATTCTTCAATTTTTTCTTTTACCATGGCCTGGCCTGGTTCAGAACACATATATTTGTAGTCTGTAGAGTAAACTACGTTTGGTTCAGATTCCATAGCCTTTGCAACACGCTCAACGTCTACAACGCCTGCGATGTTTGTACCACAGTGGCAAATAAATACACCAATACGACTCATTATTCAGTAGCACCTCCTTTTTTAAGATATGTTTTGAGAAGATCAAATGCTGGGAAGAAGTGTTTATGAAGACCAAGTTCTTTTGCACTTGCACCCATACAAACTGCCAGAAGTTCTGTGAACTGGTATACTGGAAGGTTGTATTTTGTTCCGTTTGCAATATTTAATTCGCCTTCTCTCATATCCAAGTTCAGATTGCAAAGTGGGCAAGCTGTAATGATAGCCTGTGCTCCGTTTGCTTCTGCATTGCGAAGGATACGATCTAACTGAGGTCTTGCAACCTTTGGTGCGTCAACCTGGTGGCTGGCACCACAACATTCTGTCTTGAAATCCCATTCTACTGGAATAGCACCTGTCAATTTGATGATTTCGTCCATTTCCATTGGGTTTTCTGTAGATTTTGCACCTGTAATCTGTGCTGGTCTGGAAGTTAAGCATCCATAGTAACATGCAACTTTCATACCTTTTAAGTTACGGTACATTTTTTCTCTGCAGAGTTTCATAACTTCTGGCTGAGAGAAAATTTCTAAGAAATTCAGTACTTCTGCCTGTGCTTTGAATGGCATCTGAATGATTTCTTCTAATTCTTTACGAACTTCTTCGCTGTTTTTTGCAGCGTGAGCTGTAATTTTCATACGAGAGTAGCAAGATGCGCATGGTACTGCAACATCTAAGCCCTTTCCTTCTTCTTCTGCTAACGCAAGGTTTCTTGCAGGAAGAGCAAGTGCTACTTTTTCATTTTTTGAATGTGCGCATGTGGCACCACAGCAGTTCCAGTCTGGAATTTCATGGAGTACCATATTGATCTTGCTGCACACGTATTCAATTGAATGCTTATATGTTCCGCCTGTAGAATCCATGGAACATCCTGGATAATAAGAATACTGCATTACTCTTCACTCCTTTCTTCTGCTCTCTGCATAAGTTCTTTTACTTCACCAGCGCCTTTTGTCATGCTAAGTTCTGGTCCAACAATCTTGTTCTTGATCATATGAGGAACATTTAACATATCCTGCATTAAATGACCTGTTGTCACATTGTAGAGACCTTCTAACACAACTTCCTGGTTACGTCCAAACATCTTCACGTTTTCAAGGAAGATATCTGTAAATTTATCTACTTCCTGTACACCGATCATACCGCGTTTCTTAGCTTCCATTCTTGAGATTTCCATCAAGCCTGGGAGATTGATGTCGTGTGGACATCTGTCAACACATGTATGACAAGCTGCACAGAGCCAGATTGCCTTTGACTTCAGAAGTGGTTTCATCATGCCAAGCTGCAGGTAATGAACTACCTGGCGTGGCATAATATCCATACCACGTGCCATAGGACAACCTGCAGAACATTTTCCACACTGGTAACAGTCATGGAGATTTACGCCAGCTTCTTCTGCAATTTTATTTGCCAAAGCTCTTTGACTATTCTGGTTCAGGCATTCTTCCATTTTTCTTTCTCCTTAATCTAAACTGCTCGTTTACTAAGTGTCTGTGCCATCTTGATCAGTGCCTGTTTCCCCTCGCACTCTGGAATGGCATCCAGTGCGCGGATCGCCTCATGGCTGCAGACACGTATTTGAAATTCCGTCTGTTCAACACCTTTCGATGCGCGAACATACTTCACTAAAGTTTTTATTTCTTCTGCCGTTTTATCTTGTTTTGCTGCAAGTGCTTCCATCTGTGGATTCGGATTGTGCATAAAGGAATGCAATACCGGATAGGTAAAGATGCCGCGTTTCAGATCCTGACCAATCTGTTTGCCGAACTTTTCTGTTCCGACAAAATCCAAAATGTCATCTTTTAACTGAAAGGCAATTCCAATCTGCTCTCCGTACACACGAAGTGCTTCGCACTGCTCTTTTGATAACCCGCCGGCAATACCGCCACAATAGCAACTGCATGCTAAAAGGTATGCGGTTTTGCGCTTGATCTGTTCAAAATAAGTATCCATATTCTGACGTTTTGTATCGTAGAGGTTTTCCATCTGCTGGAACTCACCAATACACATCTGAAGTGAGATTTCTGCAAGGGCTTCATTAATACCCGTTCCTCTATAAAGGTGCAGATATTCCATGGCTCTGCCAAGCAAAAAATCTCCACTCTGTATTGCAGCATGTCTGCCACTTGTTGTATGGATTGTCTCAACCCCTCTTCTGGTAGGCGCATCGTCCACTACATCATCGTGGATCAAAGATGCTGTATGCATCAGTTCAAGCATGCACATCAATGGAATAATCTCCATCTTATTCTCGTCACCAATCTGGTGGCAAGTCCACGCAAGAGATGGGCGAAGTCTTTTTCCACCGGCCATTACTACTCGTTCCAGATTCTCTGACATTTCGATGTAGTCAGAACGGCACAGTGTCTTTAACTGAGCTTCCATTTCCTTCAGGGCAGTCTGCATTAAGCCAAACATCGAATCATTATTCAGTTGTTTTTGCACTTGTGCTTTTAACTGCAATCCTGTCATAGTCCTACTTCCTTTGCCGCATCGGTAACAAAAGCAAGATATGCTTCCATATCAAACTCCATCACACCTTCTGCAGCTGACTTTGCGTCATTTTTTAAATACTCTGAAAACAGATCAATCAGTCTTGTGTTATCAATTGGAATCAAAAACTGTGAAAACTGACTGAAATAATAGTCCCCCAGCAATGTGGCTTTTTCTGGCTGTTCTTCTACCATATGATGCAACTTACGGTAGAGGAAAAAACACTGGCAGGCAGCCGCATACTCTTTGGTATGAGTATTGGTACTGCATGCATTTACTGCCTGCTCTAAAACCGCGTGCTTTTCCATTTCATTTAAAGGGGTACAACCAAAACGTTCCCACATCACGTAGCCGTCACAAAGGAGATTATTCAGTTCATCTAGGGGGTATAGGTTGTTCTGCTTCATCTAAAAGGCACTCTCCTTTGCAAGCTGTTATCTAAGCTTCAAACATAAGGCATCCAAGATTTGGGCTTTCTGTTTTGATCTCTACTTCTTTTACGATTGGCTGATATCCATCAAGAACGAATTCTAATGTATATGTTCCGCTGTTCTGTGGAAGACGGTCGAATTTGAATTCGCCAAGGTAATCCACATATGTTTCTTTCAGAAGAACTCCGTTCATGGATAATTTTGCCTTCGCAGCAGATGCAGCTACTTCTCTTTCTCCATCCATGTATGCTAATGCACCAGCAATGAAGCATTTGTTGTACTTGTAAAGGTTTCTGTAAAGTACACGTGGTTTGTTGCTGCCATCTGTGAGAGGTTTTAATTTCTGTTTTTCAACTACTTTTTCGAACTCATCGTCTTCACAGTAGTAAACGCTGAGGGCACGAAGTGGACAAGCCTGTACACAACGTGGTTCTTTCCAACCATCGTCTAACAGATGTGCACACATTGTACATTTCTGTGCTGCCTGAATTTCATCATTCCACTGAATATTGCCGTATGGGCAAGCTTCTGCAAGGTTTTTGTTGCCTTTTGCTCTTGCAGCGTCAAGTAAAACGATACCGTCGCCTCTCTGTACAACAGCATCTGGACATTTGTTTGCACAAGGTGCATTGTCACAGTGCTGACATGTTTTTGTTAAGAAAGCTGTATCTGTAAAAGGTACAGAACCTCTTTCGATTCTTACTGGATTGATCCATTTATCTTCATGGTGCTGCTGGCAGTCCGTATATGGAAGCCAGGAGTTTCCAACATGTTCATCCTTGCAAGCAAGTAAGCAGTTATAACAACCAACACATTTTGCAAGGTCTACAACCATATGCCATTTCTTCATTATTTTGTCTCTCCTTCCCATTTACGTACTTCTACCAGACAGGAGTTAGCTCCCATACCGTGTGCACCTTCAACAAGGAATTTCTTGTTTGTTAAGTTGTTGATACAACCATTCTTTTCTACAACGCCGTCACCGCCTGGTTCACCAAGTGGAATATAGTCAGCACATGCTTCATAAGAATGAACAACACCTACTGGTACACGTTCTGTTACCTGAAGGCCACAGAGTACGTTACCTCTGTCATTGTATACTTCTACGATGTCACCCTGTTTTAATCCACGAGCTGCTGCATCTGCTGGATTCATACGGAAGATCCAGTAACGGAAGCCGTCGATTAACATACGGTGTTCTTCGATATCATTGATGTTAGAGTCTTTACCATCACCCATTGTGTGGAAGCTGTATTTGGAGTGTGGTGAAATGAGCTGTAATGGATATTTTGCATACAGTTCAGTTGTTTCACAACCTTCCCAAGATGGATGGTATTTACAAAGTGGTTCTCTGTCTGGGTCACCTGGAAGCGCACGTTTTAAGGACATAGATTCGAACTCGAACAGACCTGTCTGTGTCTGAAGTCCTTCTGCGTAACGTCCATAGTATTCAGATGGCAGTGGAGATAATTCTGGAGTATCTTTCTTTCTGCCTTCTGCGAACCAACGGAATGCAACTGGATCTCTCTTATCTTCTGCGAGAGGTGGAACTACATAGTAACCTTTCTTAAGGAGACTTCTCCAGGAAATCTTCTTCTTAAGATCTGTAGCTTCAAAGTATCTTCTTGCCCAGTCGTATTCTGTATTACCTTCGGAGAATACCTGCCACAATCCAAGCTTATTAGCTACTGCCTGGAAGATATCAAAGTCAGATTTGGATTCTCCAAGTGGTTCGATACATTTATGCTGTACAAAACATACTCTGTGGTTGTTCTGTAAGTAAGATTTTTCAATATAACCACCACAGTTTGCAGATTCAGCGATATCCCAACGTTCAAAGTTAGTACATGCTGGAAGGATAACGTCCGCGAATTTTGTTTCGCCTTCGAACCAGATTGCCTGGTTAACTACGAAGTCTAAGCTATCGCAACGATACATCTGTGCGAAACGTTTGGACTGTGGCTGTGTACCGATGTGGGATCCGCCGTATTTCCAGTACATTTTTACTGGGTTGTGTCCAGGTGCTGGGTAGATCATCTTCTGGAACTGACCAACAACGCTGAATGGAGGCATTGGATAACCTTCGGCATATTTGTCCATAATTGCTTCTGGAATTCTCAGACGTGGAATCTGCTGAGTTTCAGAAGTTACAGATGGAGACTGTGGCATACGGTTGTATAATGCAACACCTGCGCCAGATCCGATGTAGTCACCGGAGAAACCGCCATCTGCGTAACCTGGGAACCAGAATCTTGTATCAAGTGGAGTACCATACTGAAGACCACCAAAGTTGATACCTGGTTTACCAGCACCCTGCATGAATACTAAACATGTCATAGATGTTGCCCAGTCTGTACCATAAGCTGTACGACAAGCACCACCGAAACATGTGATACCGCCACATGCAAGGTATGTTTTATTTCTAGCCCATTCCTGAGCAAGAGCACGAACTGTACGAGCTGGAATACCTGTAATAGGTTCCTGCCATTCTGGGGATTTCACGATACCATCGTCTTCACCCATTACATATGCTTTCCATGCATCGAAACCATATGTTCTTGTTTCAACATATTCTTTATCATATGTTCCTTCTTCCATCCAAACCTGAGCAATAGCGATTGCCATAGCTGTGTCTGTACCTGGTTTTGGAGCAATCCAACGTCCTGGAACAAATGCTGCTGTAGAGTTCTGATATGGGTCAATATGAACAACTTTCATACCAAGTTCTTTTAACCAAGAACGACGGATTGTACCTTCCTGAGCACCATATACACCACCTGTTGTTTCTGGGTCAGAGGACCAGAATACAACCATGTCGGAATTCTGCATACAGTCTTCTACTGTTGAATATGTTTCGCAACCACCGTTTCTTGCGGAACCACCCCAGTGATGAACTGCGCCCCATGCAAAACCTTCCCAAGAGTCTGGGTTTAAGCATGCTGTTGTTGCGCCAAGGCAGTTAAAGAAACGTTTTGCTGCTGATAAGTAGTAACCAATGTTACCCCACATATGATGGGAACCGCATGTGAAGAATACAGCACCTGGGCCGTATGTCTGACGTGTGCGGATGATTTCTTTTGCTACGATATCAAGAGCTTCTTCCCAAGAAATTCTTTCATAACCGGATGTACCACGGTTCTGAACATTTCTTTCTCCGTTTGGATCAAAGTCTACTCGTTTCATTGGATAAAGAACACGGTCTTTAGAGTAGATCATTGATTTATAGAATGCATAAGGGGCAACTGTTGCTCTCTTTGGAGGAGTAAACTTTTTGCCCTTAGCTGTGATTGTCCATGGTTCAGCATCGTCTTCATCGAAGTCGATTGGAGTCATACGAACGATCTTGCCATCTTTTACATATACAAATAATGGACCACCGTTTGTTGCGTTTACGTAACGTGTTTCGCCATTTGGCATCTTTGTACCGTACTGTCCTAAGTAAAGAACATCAAATGCAAATACTTTTAACAGTAAGCCGGCAAACCACATAGCATCATTATCAGGTCCGTTTAATTCAATACCGTTAGATTTTGCTGCATTAACGAAGTCGTCCTGTTTGCCCATCATCATACCTGTCATGACACGCATAGCTACTGCTTCATCAGCAAAGATCATATCTACTGTTGCGTCGCGATATACACCGTTTTTACCGGATACTTTTCCGCCACTAAATTCGATCAGACGACCAGCACTTTTATCTCTGATACGAATCTGAACTTTTAATTCTTTGTCCTTCCATTCGTCACCAAATGCAGGACAAGCTGCTGCTAAACCATTTAACATTTTGTCAAGCACGAACAATGTACCTGTCAAAGCTGTTTTGTTTAACACGCTTGTTGTCTTGTTAATAATAGACTTTCCCATAAATGCCTCCCTTTTTTCAGTCATTTTGCTTGGTTTACAGTTTGAAATTACTAGGTTTCTTGTTTTGAATTTACTTGGTCTGTTTTGTGTGTTCTTCTGGTATACCAAGCAAAATCTATTTTTACCCCACATTACACAGTTGCTATTCTATCGAAAAACTCTCACTTTTCACTTTATTGCATATGTAATCTGGGGACAAAACACTACTCTTACTGCGCAGTTTCCTGATCTGCCGCAAACTTTTCATATTCACAATCACGATCAAGATTTTCCGCAATCACAGTTTTGAGCTGATCAGCAAACTCACGACCCTTTTCAGGATTATTTCTTGTGCCGTAGTAAGCAGTTACATTAATGATTGTGTTGATCATCAGAATCATCTCATCTGCAAAATTGTCTGCAGACTTAAATGAGGATTCTAATTCCATCTGATTCTTCTCGATATCCAATTTGAAACGAATCATGAAAATGCCTCCTTTTCTCTGGTTCTTAAGTGGTCGCCCATACTGTGTTTTGTTTGTTTTCTCTTGGTATTTGTTTGGTATACCAAGGTGTGCGCAAAAAAACAAGCCGGACTCGCCCACTTAAACGACATTATATACCTGTTAGATATTTTTTTCAATATATTAGTCAAAAAAACTCTTCCGAGTTATATTCCAAAAAGTAATACCCTTATTACCTTTCTTGATAGCAAAAAATGCTTCCAGCGCAAGCCGGAAGCATTTTAGAACTTTCCCTATTAAATTATACTGTTCTGCAATTAGTCGTTCCAGTAATCTGTGCCGTCAATTCCAACATCTTTTGCACGGAATACAGGATCTTTGCCTTCTTTTTTCTGTTTGAAGTAGTCATTGCAAACAACAAGCGCTTTTCTGCCAAGAATCCAGATAACTGGGATATTGATGATTGCCATAATACCCATCAGTACATCTGCAAGGTCCCAAGCTAATCCTGCTGAGAACTGTGCACCAACAAAGATGATGATAACAGCAATCAGACGATAGATGAACATGAATGCTTTATTATTCTTTGCATTTTTGTACAGATAAGAAATATTAGCTTCTGCATAGAAATAGTTACCAATCAGTGTTGTGTATGCAAATAATGCAAGGGCTACTGTAATAAAGATTGGGCCTGCTGGTCCAAAGCATGCATGTAATGCGCCCTGAATATATGCTGCATTGCTGTCAAATGCTGATGGGTCAACACCAGATGTAAGACACATAAGTGCTGTTGCAGAACAAAGGATAATTGTATCGATAAATACAGAAAGAACCTGTACAAATCCCTGTTTTGCAGGATGAGATACTTCTGCTGCTGCTGCCGCGTTAGGAGCAGAACCGATACCAGCTTCGTTGGAGTAAAGACCACGTTTAATACCCTGCATGATCGCTGCACCAAGAGCACCACCTGCAATTGCTTTGAAGTTTAATGCCTGTGTAAAGATTGCTGCGATAACACCTGGTAATTCTGTAATATTCATAACAATAACAACGATTGCAACGATAATATACAGAGCTGCCATGATAGGAACTAAAACGCCAGTTGCCTTTGTGATGATTTTTCCACCGCCAAGAATAACAACTGCAGATAAAACTGCAATAATTAAACCAATGATCAATGTAGCGTTTGGAACAGAAACATAAACTTTTGTAAATTCTGTAAGGTTATATGCTGCAAGCGCATTGAAACCACCCATGTATGTAAGGATTAATGCCACAGCAAAGATACCGCCAAGTGCTGGAGCTTTTAAAGCCTGTTTCATGTAGTAAGCAGGTCCACCATAAGAACCATCTTTACCACGTTTTTTGTAAACCTGAGCCAGTGTAGACTCAACGAATGCAGATGCGCCGCCAACAATAGCGATAATCCACATCCAGAAAACAGCGCCAGGGCCACCAACAAGAATCGCACCAGCAACACCTACAATGTTACCTGTACCTACTCGAGATGCTGTAGATACCATCAACGCCTGGAAAGAAGATGTCTTACCTTTCTCTCCTTTTTCTAAAATAGATTTGATTGCTTCAGGAATCGCTTTGATCTGTACAAACTTAAATCTGAATGTAAACCAAAGGCCTGCAATAATAAGCAATGCAATCAGGATATAACCATACATTACACCACTGATTGAACTAATAATGTTACCAAATACTTCCATACCTAATTCTCCTTTTTCTAGATTCGTATAAATATAAGTTTTAATCCTGATAGGTTTCTTAACCGAATCTTAGTTTCTATTCATACTATCAATCAGTCTAGCATAAAAACCACCAACGGAACATACATTTTTTCATCTTTTTTTAGTAAAATTTAATATTTTTCACCTTTCTACCACTTTTTAATAATCATTTTTCCGAATAATAATACAAAATAAGTAGATATTTTTACTTATATTCCGCGCAAACAAAAACCTCCACAGATACTGCAATAATACTTGCGCATATCTGTGGAGGTTCTCATCAATAATTAATATTTAATATATTCTTTTGCTGTGTTAAACATAGCATGTAAATTTTCTGGTTTTGCAACGTCAAGAGAAACATCGCAGTTAAGGATATAACCGCCACCTGGTGCCCACATATCAATGGCAGATTTTACATTCTTAACAACATCTTCTGGTGTGCCGTAGTTTAATAATGAACCATCTACACCACCTGTCAAACAGATCTTGCCCTGACAAGCTGCTTTCCATTTTTCAACATCACAGTTGATCAATGTTAAGATACATTTGTTTGCTGGAAGATCATTTACAATGATGTCCATCTTGCTGTCGTACTTATCTTCGATATAGATATTTGGTGTACCACCACATTCAATAACTGCATCGATACAAGCTTTCAAACCTGGCCAGTAGAATGTCTGGAACTGTTCGCGGCTCATGAACATATCGAAACCATTGTGAATAAAGAATACATAGTTCTTAACAAATGGCTGTGTAGCAAATGTATTCTTGATAGAGCGTACGCAGATCTTAGTACAAGCTTCCAATGCAACCAGCAATTCATCTGGATATTCAATCATATCCATTGTTGTATTTAAGAAACCGCGAAGTGTATCGTTGAACATATCAAATGGCGCAATACCTGCCTGATCGCACGCACTTGGCCAACCCATGCCAGCTAAAATGCCCATTACTTTACCACCAGCCTGAGCCATTCCTAACATTTTTTCACCTGCATCAGAAAGGGCATTAAAGGCTGCTCTTACTGGTGGAAGTCCACATGGGATCATGCCATAGAGACCACCCTGCCAAATAGCATTTGAAAAATCAACCATTTCCAAGCCTTTTAACGCGCTGTAGTGACGTGGAAGAATCTTTCTCATAATAAATCCTGTTGGATCTTCTGCATATTCAAGGTATTCTTCACCTGTCATATAACCATCTTCTTTATCTACTACCTGGAATGGTGCATTATCCGCAAGGTGTTTGCCTGGCCATCTGATATACTGACAATCAAGACCTTCTAATGGTGCACCTGGGAAAATAGCCTGTGGTCCCCAAGCCATGTCTGGCTGGAATTCCTGATGATAACGAATGAAAGAAGCCTCTGCATTGCTATAATCCATCATAACATCTTTCACTGTTGTCATTCCATACAGATTGATTGGCAGATACATAATCATAGGTGCCGCTAAGATTCTATCTGTTTTCTTGCACGCTAAAGTGTCCTGAAATAATCCAATTCTTTCAAAAAATTTTGGATCTGGCTGAAACTGTTCATTGTGTTCGTTTCCCATAATAACCTCCTGATAATATATTTTTTAAGATTCAGGCCTTCGACCACCCAAATCTCACCATAAAAAACACTCATTCATATTGTGACATGATTTCGGCTTCTTGTACCCATGCTTTTTGCACGGTTTTTTCTTTTTTGAAATTGCATTTTTGTGCTTTTTGCACTATTATCAATAATATACATTATTATCCGGAGGCTATCATGAAACTTAACATGTCTGTTTTTTATGACTGGTTAATAGATTTCCGTCCTACTGCCAAAATCACTTCAAACGCAGTAGAAATCGATACCGTGCGTCTTTTCTCCAATCATCTAACACCTAAATCCAATTGTTTATATGTTGGTAGAATGAGCGACCTTTTTAAAAACGGCGGCAACAAAATCATTTGCACCCACAACAACGATATTATCATTTTGGAAACTAGCGATGTTGAGGAAGTATTAAACTCCATTCTTAACGCATTGGAGTTTTATTCAAAATGGAATAATAAATTGCTAGAACTGCTTAGTTCTAACTCTATGTTACAGGATTTTCTTGACGCTTCCGAACAAGTTCTGAAACATCCAATCTTTCTGCTAGACTCAGGCCAACGACTGCTTGCCATGAGTCAAAACTATCCTCTTGGTTCTGTAGATGCACAGTGGGACGAGTTAATTATTGACGGAAGTTCTAATATGGAAATGATCCTTAAACTTAACACCACTCAGCCTGATCGATTCAAGCGTCGCGGCATCCACACCTTGAACACAGATTTCGGAACACCTCACAGCGGACAGCACTACAACTTTTTTGTAAACGAAAAGTGGGTTGGAAAGCTAGTTATGATAGACTTGAATGAAAATGTTACCCAAGGAGAAATCTGTCTTCTTTCTATTCTGTGTGAGCATTTTGACAAATGGTTTTTATCCCATATACAGGAAATAGATGCTCTTCAGTTAGACAGTCTTTTATGCGATGCCCTCGCCAATCCCGAAAACAACAGCGAGGAACTGATTCGTTCTCTTTGCATCAGTGGTTGGAACACTTCTGATAAACTGGTTCTCATTCAGGTTATTGCCCCATATCAGCCATACAATATCAACACACATTTCTGCAAAACAATTAACTATCAATTCTCCAATATTTTTGCAGTAAATTATCGTTATTCCATCTGTCTTTTGTGTAATCTTAGCAAAACAAACATGGAAGAAACCATCATAAAACTCTCTCCTCTTCTGAAAGCAGGAAAATATTATGGAATAACAAGTCCTGAATTCACCATGCAGGATTCCTTTTCTAACAGTTATCAGTATACAGAAATAGCCAGTGAACATTGCGAGAAAAAACCTGGGGAAATATACGATAGCCAAAATTATCTGATGCCATACATTTTCTATCAGATCCCTCGTTTAACCAACGCTGATATCTGTCACCCTGCATTGCGCAAATTGTTAAAATATGATCAGGAGCACAACACCGATTATGCCCTTACATTAAAATCCTACCTTCAAAATGAAAGGAGCAATATCAAAACAGCCACCGACCTAAATCTTCACCGCAATTCTCTATCCTACCGTTTGACCCGTTTGGAAGAAATTCTGGATGCGGATTTGGAACAGCCAGAGGTGCGTCTTCACCTTTTGATTTCTCTGAAAATACTGAATATATGAAAAATCGCCCCGGACCAAATAGGTTTTCCGGGGCAATTTTTCTAGGATATTTTTAGTTTTCAGCTAATTGTTACTTATACTTCTTCTTTTTTTCCATAAAAAGCCTGTAACTTTTTAAGGTACTCGTATCTCTCTTTTGCTGCTTTTTCAGATGCCTCAAACAGTTTTTCTGCTTTTTCTGGGTTAGCTGTCTGAAGCGCATTGTAGCGAACTTCACCATTTAAGAATTCTTTGTAATCTTTTGTAGGTGCTTTAGAGTCAAGCATGAAGCCTGCTTCTCCTGCCGCTACTTTTCTAGGATCAAATCTGAAATTATGCCAGTAACCTGCTTCAACAGCATCTTTCATTTCTTCCTGTGATTTGTTCATACCTTTCTTGATACCATGATTGATACATGGAGCGTATGCAATGATCAGAGAAGGACCTGGATAGCTTTCAGCTTCTGCAATGGCTTTTACGCACTGTGCGTAATCAGCACCCATGGATACCTGCGCTACATATACATAACCATAGCTCATTGCGATACTTGCAAGGTCTTTCTTTTTCACTTCTTTTCCGCCTGCAGCAAACTGTGCTGTAGCACCTGTAGGTGTAGCTTTGGATGCCTGACCACCTGTATTAGAATATACTTCTGTATCAAATACCATGATGTTTACATCCTGACCGCTTGCCAATACGTGATCAAGACCACCGAATCCGATATCATATGCCCAGCCGTCACCGCCGAAGATCCACTGGGATTTTTTTGCAAGGAACTGTTTGTCTTTTAACAGTTCTTTTGCTCTTGCTCCAGTCTGTGCTTCCATTGCTTTCACAAGGCGTTCTGTTGCAGCTCCGTTTTCAACACCACTGTTGTATGTTAAGAGCCATAACTGTGCTGCTTCTTTTACCTCTTCATGCATTGCATTTGCCGCAACGTCTTTAACGATCTCTTTTAATCTTTCACGGATTGTCTTCGCACCAAGATACATACCAAGACCAAATTCTGCTGCATCTTCAAAAAGGGAGTTAGACCATGCAGGACCCTGACCTTTTTTGTTAACAGTATAAGGTGTTGTTGGTGAAGAGTTACCCCAAATGGAGGAACATCCTGTTGCATTGGCAATGTACATTCTTTCACCAAACATCTGAGTAAGCAGTTTAGCATATGGTGTTTCACCACAGCCAGCACATGCGCCAGAGAACTCAAGCAATGGCTGTTTGTACTGAGAGCCTTTTACGCTAGTTGGGCTAAAGTATTCAAAGATTTCTGGTTTTTCAGAAACTGTCATACCATAATTGAAATGTTTCTGTAATTCATCTGCATTTTCCATGAAGTCAGCAAGTTCGATTGCTTTTGTTGGACAAACGCTTACGCAGCTTCCACAACCCGTACAGTCGTATGCAGATACAACCATAGAAACTTTGTATTTTGTACCTTTCAAATCGATAGGTTTGAATCCTACTGGAGCATTTGCAACTTCTTCGTCTGTACATACTGCAGGACGAATTGCTGCATGTGGACATACATAAGAACAAAGGTTACATGCCACACATTTATTTGGGTCCCAAATAGGAGTTTTTGTTGCAATACCACGTTTTTCATATGCAGAAGAACCAGATGGTGTGGAACCATCAGCATATTTGCTAACAACAGATACTGGAATTGTATTACCTAACTGTGCATTTACTTTTCTCTGAACATCGTTAACGAAATCTACTACATCTTTGCGGTCGCCTGTTACTGGTTTTCCGAGAAGATCTTCTTCTTCTGCTGTCAGCCAGCTTTCTGGAATCTCAATTTTGTTAACTGCATTTACACCTGCATCGATAGCATCATAATTCATCTGAACAATAGCATTACCTTTTTTGCCGTATGCTTTCTTTGCAGCTTCCTTCATATGTTTAACAGCTTCTTCTACTGGAATGATTTCAGTTACCTTGAAAAATGCTGCCTGAAGAATTGTGTTTACACGGTTGCCAAGACCGATTTCCTGACCAAGTTTTACTGCATCGATTGTATAGAAGTTAATCTTATTTTCTGCAATGTGACGTTTTACCTGTCCTGGAAGAATTTTGTTTAATTCTTCTACATCCCATGGACAGTTCAACAGGAATGTGCCTCCTGGCAAGATATCCTGTACAATGTCATATTTGAAGATATATGGAGTACAATGGCAGGCTACGAATTCACATTTACCGATCAAATATGTGGAGTGGATTTTTTCATCACCGAAACGAAGATGAGATACTGTTACACCACCGGATTTTTTAGAATCGTAGTCAAAATATGCCTGTGCGTATTTATTTGTATTGTTACCAATAATCTTGATTGAGTTCTTGTTTGCGCCAACAGTACCGTCAGAACCAAGTCCCCAGAACTTACAATTGATAGTGGATTTTGGAATTGTACCTGTATGCACTTCAAAGTCCAGAGACAGTTTTGTCATGTCGTCTTTGATACCGATTGTGAATTCAGGTTTTGTATTGTTGTGGAACACAGCCATCAGCTGACCAGGTCTTGTATCTTTGGAGCCAAGTCCATAACGTCCGTGGAATACTTTGATGCCTTCGAACTTGGAGCCTTTTAAAGCCGCTACAACGTCAAGGTATAATGGTTCACCAATAGAACCTGGTTCTTTTGTTCTATCTAATACAGAAATCTTACGAGTTGTGTGTGGCAACGCATCGATCAGTGCTGTTGTGGAAAATGGTCTGTATAAACGAACTTTTATTACACCAACTTTATCTCCACGTTTTACAAGGTAATCAACAGCTTCTGTTAAAGCTTCGCAAACAGAACCCATTGCGATAACTACATGATCTGCATCTTCCGCGCCATAGTAGTTGAACAATTTGTAATCTGTACCGATTTTTTCATTAACTCTGTTCATACAGTTCTGAACGATGTCTGGCATATCAATATATGCTGCATTACAAGCTTCTCTTGTCTGGAAGAAAAGGTCCGGATTCTGCGCAGAACCCATCTGACATGGATGTTCTGGGTTTAAGCAGTTTTCGCGGAATGCTTTTAATGCTTCAAAATCATAGAGATCTTTTAAATCTTCATAATCCCATGTTTCAATTTTCTGAATCTCATGAGATGTACGGAAGCCATCAAAGAAATTGATAAATGGAAGTCTTCCTTCAATTGCTGCCATGTATGCAACAGGTGTTAAGTCCATTACTTCCTGTACAGAGGATTCACAAAGCATCGCAACACCTGTCTGGCGGCAAGCATATACGTCTGAGTGATCACCAAAAATATTTAACGCATGGGAAGCGATTGCACGAGCGGAAACGTTGATTACGCCTGGAAGTCTTTCCCCTGCAAGTTTGTAAAGATTTGGGATCATAAGCAAAAGTCCCTGAGATGCTGTGTAAGTAGATGTAAGTGCACCTGCTGCAAGAGAACCATGTACAGTTCCTGCTGCACCTGCTTCAGACTGCATCTCTGTAATCTTTACAGTGTCTCCAAAAATATTTTTTCTTCCCAGTGTAGCCCACTGATCAGAAACTTCTGCCATTACAGAAGAAGGTGTGATTGGATAAATTGCTGCAACTTCTGTAAATGCATATGATGCATGAGCTGCTGCTGTATTTCCATCCATTGTTAACATTGAACGTTTCATTGTTAATCCTCCTAAAAATATCCTAAAATTATTTATACCCTGTCCCGCCATCCTACACTTTTGTGTATGTCTCCGGCGGATTATCGTTTTCACGGAGTGGAATTTAGATGAATTATAGCACTGGATTGTATTTTTTTAAATACAAAACTGTTAATTTTTTAATTTTTCCGACAATTTTGGCACATTTCATAAATTTACCGAGAACAACAAGTCTTATTTTAGCAATATGCATATTGTATTTTTTCAAAAACATGATGTTTTTTTAACAATACATTATTTTGGGTAATAACCATTTTGTCACTCCACTACAGTTTGGTAATCGAAAAACTCCTTCTTTCTCTTTAGCATATACTTTATTATCCAAATTCATTCATTTTTCTTTGTCCAGGCATTCTTTATCCTCCATGCAAATCCTCCATAAAGAGTTTTAATTTTCTTACTATTCCATACAATTCTTTCCTATTTTATATCTTGAAAAATAATCCATATAAGGTTAAAATTAAGACGTGCGTGCATTTTTATGGCGTACAGTTAATTATGAACTAAGAAACCGTTTTTTATAAAGAAAGGCTATGTAATATGATCAGTGCAAACAATGTAACTTTACGCCTTGGAAAGAAAGCTCTTTTCGAAGATGTAAACATCAAATTTACAGAAGGCAACTGCTATGGTCTTATCGGTGCAAACGGCGCAGGTAAGTCTACATTTTTAAAAATCCTGACAGGACAGTTAGAGCCAACCAATGGTGATGTAACCATCACACCTGGCCAGCGTCTCTCTTTCTTACAGCAGGATCACTTCAAATACGATTCTTTCCCTGTTTTAGATACTGTTATCATGGGTAACCAGAGACTGTATGACATCATGAAAGAAAAAGATGCTATCTACATGAAAGAAGACTTCACAGATGAAGACGGCATCCGTGCCAGCGAATTAGAAGCTGAATTCGCAGATATGGACGGTTGGAACGCAGAATCTGATGCTGCTACTCTTTTAAATGGTCTTGGCATCGAAACAGAATTCCATTACTGTCTGCTGTCTGACCTTACAGGTCCTCAGAAAGTTAAGGTACTTCTCGCTCAGGCACTTTTCGGAAATCCAGACATCTTACTTCTGGACGAACCTACCAACAACTTAGACTTAGATGCTATCGGCTGGTTAGAAGAATTCCTGATCAACTTTGAAAACACAGTAATCGTTGTATCTCACGACCGTTACTTCCTCAATAAGGTTTGTACTCACATCGCTGACATCGACTACGCTAAGATCCAGCTCTACGCAGGTAACTACGATTTCTGGTATGAATCCAGTCAGCTGATGATCAAGCAGATGAAAGAAGCTAACAAGAAGAAAGAAGAAAAGATCAAAGAATTACAGGATTTCATTTCCCGTTTCTCTGCTAATGCTTCCAAATCCAAACAGGCTACTTCCCGTAAGAAAGCTTTGGAAAAAATCCAGCTTGATGAAATCAAACCATCCAGCCGTAAGTACCCATACATCGACTTCCGTCCAGGCCGCGATATCGGTAATGAAGTTCTTACAGTAGAAGGTATCTCCAAAACAATCGATGGTGTGAAAGTATTAGACAACATCTCTTTCATCATCGGCCGCGAAGACAAAGTTGCTTTTGTAGGCGGTAACGAACTTGCAAAAACTACTCTGTTCAAGATTCTTACAGGCGAATTAGAACCAGACGAAGGTTCTTACAAATGGGGCGTTACAACAAGCCAGTCCTACTTCCCTAAGGATAATACAGAGATTTTTGATACAGACCTTATCATTGTAGATTGGTTAACACAGTTCTCCGAGATCAAAGACGCAACTTATGTTCGTGGATTCCTTGGAAGAATGCTCTTCCCAGGCGAAGACGGCGTTAAGAAAATGCGCGTTCTCTCCGGTGGTGAAAAAGTACGTGTACTCTTCTCCCGCATGATGATCGAAGCGTCTAACGTTCTGATCATGGATGAACCAACTGACCACTTAGATATGGAATCTATCACAGCATTAAACAATGGTATGATCAAGTTCCCAGGCGTTCTTCTGTTCGCTTCACGAGATCATCAGATTGTACAGACAACAGCAAACCGTATTATGGAAATCCTTCCAAACGGTTCTATGATCGACAAAATCACAACATACGACGAATATCTTGCTAGCGATGAAATGGCTAGAAAACGTCAGGTTTATACAATGACTGTGGAAGATGATGAAATCGAAGAATAATTTTCAAATGTAAAACAAAAAATCCGTCAGATTTAAGACCTGTATAAAGTCTTTCTCTGACGGATTTTATTTTTTATAATTTTCTTTAAAATACAACGCTTCTATTTCAGGCAGAGCAATCCAGCTAGATTACCTCTTTTACCCTGGCTTGCTCTGTGAGAAAACAGCTCGTCTGGATTACAGCAAGTACAAATATTTGTAACGGCAATATTTTCCGGTAAAACACCTGACTCTTCCATCACAATCTTATTTGCCTGCCACAGATTCAGCTGATATTTCTCTTCAGAAGCTGGATCAATCTTTTGAAGCAGTTCCTTGTCTGTTATATTTCCTTCTTTATAATCACGCTGAAGACATACTACTTCTGTCTCATGTCCCTGAAACTCATCTGCAAATGCTTTCGCCACATCGGCACTTACTTCATAGCACTCCTGACAGATGGATGGCCCAATAGCACAGATTACATCTTTCGCCTCAGTTCCATAGGCTTCATGCATTACCTGAAGGGTTCTTGCCCCAATGCGTCCCACTGTACCGCGCCAGCCAGAATGGGTCATGCCAATAGCCTTGTGAACTGGATCAACAAAATATAACGGTACACAATCTGCAAAAAAAGTAGACAGCACAAGACCTGGCACATTTGTCACCAGTCCGTCCACGTCTGTGTAGTCTCTTGGCTTCACAATACCTTTTCCTGCATCATCCCTATTCACCACTCTTATATTTGTGGTATGTGTCTGATCTGAAAAAACGAAATCTTCGATCTTCGCATCCAGCACTTCTGCCACACGACGAAAATTCTCACAAACTGCCTTTTCATCGTCTCCTCTTGTAAAACTAAGATTCAGCGTTGCACAGACACCCTGGCTAACGCCCCCTAAGCGAGTGGTAAAACAATGCTTCACAATTCCTGTAGCTTCTAGATTCTCAAAATGAAGCAATGGCAAAACCTGACCATTTTCCATGGAATGTTCCAGGATTTTTAAACTTGTATCATCATTTTTTCTAATCAATTCCATATCTATCTCATTACAATCCTTTTATCCTTCAAAGTCTGCCTTATATCTTTATGCATATCATCTGCGAAAGCTGCCACTGTAAGGAAATGCATTCTGATACACAAGGACTTCTTCCCCGGTAATGCTGACCACATCAAACCGTATATCGCTCTTGGCATATTGTCTGTGGGTATACACAAAATATGCTGCCACATTACAGATTCGCTTCTGTTTCTTATGATCTACTGCCGCAAAAGGATGTCCAAAGGCTTTGGTGGCTCTGTATTTTACCTCCACAAACACCAAGACATCATCGTGCATCGCAATAATATCCACTTCGCCCATCTTGCAAGAAAAATTCTGCTGTAAAATCTGATATCCAGAATTTTCCAAATAAGACACCGCTTTCTGCTCCATCACTCGTCCAATCGCCCGCGTGTTCTGCGGCTCTTTCCCAACTGACTTAGAGATGTTATCTTGCGTCAAATCAGTCTTCCCCTTCCACAAAGTTGCCGATAAAACTTCTTCTGTGAATAGGTGTTGGCCCAACCTTCTTTAAGGCTTCAATATGCATTGCAGATCCGTAGCCTTTATTTGATGCAAATCCGTACTCTGGCATAATCTGATCGTACTCAACCATCATACGGTCTCTGGTAACCTTTGCAATAATACTTGCGGCACCGATAGAAATACTTTTTGCATCGCCTTTGATGATCGGAACCTGCTTGATATCCACACCCGGAATCGTTACCGCATCATTTAAAAGCAAAGTTGGCTTTGGATTTAATTTTCCAATGGCCTCTCTCATAGCCTCATAAGTTGCCTGTAATATATTAATCTCATCGATTCTCTGAGGACTTGCCATACCGATACCAACTGCCACAGCATTCTCCATGATTACATCATAGAGTTCTTCTCTCTTTTTCTCTGTCAGTTTCTTGGAATCGTTGATATACAAAATATCACAATCTTTTGGCAAGATAACCGCCGCCGCAACTACAGGTCCTGCCAGTGGACCTCTGCCCACTTCATCGATGCCACAGATGTAGTCATATTCCCCATACTGTTTTTCATATTTTTTTAAATTTTCTGTGCGAAGAATCTCTTGTTCTAGTTTTTCCAAACGTTTCTTCGCCTGTTCTACAATTGCCTGTACTCCGCCTCTTGTGTCATTCTCATATTCAGAAATAAAAACAGGCAGCATCTCATCTGACGCTGCCTTAAGTTCTGCTTTAATGACACCGATTTTTTTCTCTTCTGTCAAAATCGCGTCCTCCACTACTGTATGTTTTTTACAAGTCCTGCATCTTCAAATGGGAAGAATCTTACCCAGGCACGGCCTATGATATCATCTTCCTCAACAGGGCCTACCATCTCACTTCGGCTGTCCTTGCTGTCATTTCGATTGTCGCCAAGAACAAAATATTCATCCTCACCAAGCAAAATTGGTTCTGCCGCAATTCCCGGATTTAAGATGGGCTCATATCCGTAATCTTCCTGGAGCGTCTCTCCATTGATAAAGATATTGCCATCATAGTCGATCTGGATCGTCTCTCCAGGCAATCCTATAATTCGCTTAATGTAATAAATCTTAGAGTCTTGATACGGGAAAATAATAACATCAAATCGTTCAGGATCGTTGAAATGATATGAAATCTTATCTACGATCAAGTTGTCTCCATCATGCAGTGTAGGATACATGGAATCTCCATCTACACGGGTTCTCTGTCCAACAAAACAGATAATACAGATTGTAACAACCACAACGATTGCCAAATAAAGAATATTTCCGATGACTTCTTTTTTTCTATTGATAGGCTTCTCCTTATCCGCTTTTTCAGAGTCATTACCCCAAGACAGATTCGGATTTGTTATATCAAAATCATTCTTCTTTCTCATTGCATAATCCTTATAAACATTTCAAAAAAACTAATCATCTATAAGTTTACTCACTTGCCTCTGGAAATTCAAGTGTTATCTTTCCGATGCGTCCGCTTCGGAATTCATCAATGATAAGTGTAGCTGCCTTGCTGTAATCAGGCGCTCCACCTTTCTGGATACAGTTTCGTTTCTCCGCAACTTCTTCCAAAACCTTAACCGCATCCTGTGATTCATCCACTCCATAACGGTCAGCTAAAAGGCCTGCATAATGAACCTGCAGCAGTTTGATCAATTCCAATGACAACTCGTCAATATTGAGGATTTCATCCTTGATAGAGCCAATCAGCGCCAAACGAAGTCCAACCATCTGATCTTCAAACTTAGGCCAGAGAATACCTGGTGTATCCAGCAATTCCACGTTTTTATTCAAACGGATCCACTGTTTTCCTTTTGTTACACCTGGTTTGTTTCCTGTTTTAGTACAGGCTTTTCCTGCAAATGTATTGATAAATGTAGACTTTCCTACATTTGGGATTCCAACTACCATTGCTCTGACTGGGCGATTTTTGATACCGCGCTTTCTATCTCGCTCAATCTTTTCTTTACAAGCTTCCAGAATTACATTCTGAATCGTTTTCATTCCGTTATTTCGACGGGCGTCAATCTTAACTACATAAAAACCTTTCGCCTTAAAATATTCAGACCAGGCTTCATTCTGCTTATCATCTGCAAGATCCGCTTTATTCAGCAAGATTAAACGAGCCTTATTTTTCCCAAGTTCATCGATATCCGGATTCCTGCTGCTCAATGGAATTCTTGAATCTACAAGTTCGATTACCAGATCGATCAATTTAATATCTTCCTGCATCTGACGTTTTGCTTTCGTCATATGACCTGGATACCACTGAAAATGCATTTTTCTACCTTCCTTTACTTTATACGTCCACGAGGTTTGCCAGGGCCAGTTCTAAACCAGGCTTTTCCCTCGATATATTCCTTCTTTACAGTTCCTACATTGGCATAGCGGCTATCTTCGCTATCGTTTCTGTTATCGCCTAAAACGAAGTATTCATCCTCGGACACGGTGATCGTCTCTTCCGCCACACCTGCGTATTCAATCTCTACTGCGCCTTCCTCATCAAAGGCCTGTCCATTAACGAACAAGACACCCTCAGAAATCTTTACAGTATCCCCCGGGCAAGCCACCACTCTTTTTATATAATAATGAGACTTTTCATTTCCATTTGGATAGAAAACAATAACATCGTTTTCTTTTGGGGATTTCAGCGAATAGATAAAACGATTTACCAACACCTTATCGCCATTTTCCAAAGTACCTGACATGGAATTGCCGATCACTGTTGCTTTCAAGCCAAAACAATATACACAAACGAAAGCGATAGCAACAACAATAACAATCTGCACTACCCACACAGCAATGCTTTTCGTTGTTGTAACTTCAACCTTGCGTCGTTTTCTTTTAAAACTCAAACCTCTTCTAAATGGAACTCTCATAGCCACCTCTTAAAGGAAAAGCGTGTGTTTTAAAAAACACACGCCCTCATTGTTTTCTTATTTTACTAATTCTTTAACTTTAGCTTTTTTACCAACGCGTTCTCTTAAGTAGTTCAGTTTAGCACGTCTTACTTTACCGTAACGAACAACTTCGATTTTGTCTACGTTTGGAGAGTGTAATGGCCATGTTTTTTCAACACCTACGCCATTTGAAAACTTACGAACTGTGAAAGTTTCACGGTTGCTACCGCCCTGTCTTTTTAATACAGTACCTTCGAAAACCTGGATTCTTTCACGGTTTCCTTCTTTGATCTTAGCGTGAACTCTTACTGTATCACCTACACGGAATTCAGCTACTTCTGCTTTTAATTCAGCAGCTTCAATGCTTTTTAAAATTTCTGTTGCGTTCATTTATTGTGACCTCCTAAATTTGGATGTTCTTAATACGACCTATTCCGTAACAGAGGACCATCTCTTTTCTCACAGTTTTTAATACTATCATAACACACTTACAAATGCAAGGGTTTTTTACATTAATTCTCATCTTTCAGTACAGAAAGAATCTGCTTTACATCAGCAAGACTCAACTCTGCTTCATCCAAAAGATCTGGGCGATTCTCCAGTGTTCGAAGCACCGACTGGGCATGTCTCCAGGCCTCCACTTTGCGGTGATCCCCAGACAAAAGAACCTCTGGAACTCTTCTGCCATTCCATTCTACTGGTCTGCTGTACTGTGGATATTCCAACAGGCTTCCTTCAAATGTTTCCCCTGTTCCTGACTCTGCGTTTGTCAGAACCCCTGGCACCATTCGAGAGATTGCATCCACCATTACCATAGCAGGAAGTTCGCCTCCAGTAAGCACATAGTCTCCAATAGAGACAAAATCTGTCACGATCTCTTCAAGCACTCGTTCATCTACACCTTCATAGTGACCGCACAGGAAAATCAGGTTTTCCTCTTTTGCAAAATCTTTAGCCATATCCTGGTTAAAAGTCTTGCCTTGTGGTGTCAGATAGACACATCTTGGCTGATACCCAACACTTTCCACCACTGCCTTCCATGCGTCGTAGATTGGCTGTGCCTGCATGACCATACCAGCACCGCCTCCGTATGGATAATCATCTACTTTCTTGTGCTTGTCTGCTGTATAATCTCTGATATTAATCGCATCCAGAGACACGAATCCATTCTGCATGGCTTTTCCAAGAATACTTGTGTTAAGCCCCTGTTCGATCATCTCAGGAAATAAAGTTAAAATATGAAACTTCATATACAAACCTCATTTATTTTCTACACTTGCTGCTAGTCTCTTAAACCTGGCAACAAATGTACAGTCATCAGTTTCTCTTCCATATCAACATTTAAAATGCATTCTTTGATAGCTGGGATCAAAAGTTCCTTTTCTCCTGCCTTCTGAACAACATAAACGTCATTGGCACCAGTCTGAAGAACATCCTCTAAAAGACCTAAATCTTCTCCATCATCAGCTACCACTTTCATGCCGATCATGTCAGCAATGAAATATTCATCTTTCTGAAGTTTAACTGCATTTTTTCTTGTAACATACAAGCTTTTTCCACGGAATCTTTCCACATCGTTGATGCTTGTAAATTCTTTGAATTTTAAGATTACCATCTGTTTAAAAAATTTGCACTGAATTACATTCAGGTTTAATTTTTCTTTTCCTGTATCAAGAATTACTTCTTTTAATTTTTTAAAACGATTCACATCATCTGTTGTAGGAAATACTTTTACCTCTCCCGCAATTCCATGTGTGCTGGAGATGATCCCTACCTGAAATAAATCTTCCATCTTTGGCACCTCTTTTATATAAAACGCTCTATCTTACGGATAAAGCATACACAAACCATCTGTTAAAACAAGGGATATAGCAAGCTATATCCCTTTATCAATCTGTTACTGCATGATCTCAACAATAACTTTTTTCTCTTCTTTCGAAGCAGCCGCTTTTACAACTGCACGAATCGCTTTAGCAATTCTTCCCTGTTTACCGATTACCTTACCCATATCAGACTGGCCAACGCGTAATTCCAGGATGATCACTTTTTCTTTTTCAACCTGTGTAACTGTGACCTCATCAGGATAATCGACTAGTGATTTAGCAATTACTTCTACTAAGTCTTTCATCACGTCACCTCACTAATCTTATTTTTCGATACCAGCTGTTTTGAAGATTTTTTCTACTGTTGCTGTTGGCTGAGCGCCGTTAGCTAACCATTTTTTTGCAGCTTCTTCGTCAACACGGATTACAGATGGCTCTTTTGTTGGGTCATAGTATCCGATTTCATCAACGAATCTTCCATCTCTTGGGGATCTGGAATCAGCTACGATGATTCTATAGAAAGGAGCTTTTTTCTGTCCCATTCTTCTTAATCTGATCTTTAACATCTTCTATTACCTCCTATTTTTATAGTGAATTCAAATTCATTTATTGGTTAAAAAGGAAATTTCATTCCTCCTAAGCCTCCAAGTCCAGGGAATCTACCCCTCTTGCCCTTCATCATACCAGGCATCTGTTTCATCATCTTGCGCATCTGTTCAAACTGTTTCAGCAGCCTGTTAACATCTGCAACCTGAACGCCAGCACCTTTTGCGATACGAATCTTTCTGCTTGGATTGATTGTGTCTTTTCCACTTCTCTCACCAGGAGTCATGGAGTAGATGATAGCTTCAATGCGTCCCATCTTCTTGTCATCCATAGCATCTTCGATCTGTTTCATCTGTGCACCGCCCATACCCGGCATCATGCCCAGGATACTTGTAAGGCCGCCCATCTTCTTCATCTGGTTCATTGCTTCCAGATAATCATCGAAGGAAAATTCCGCCTTGCGGAGACGTTTCTCCATATCGGCAGCTTTTTCTGCGTCAAGTTCTTCCTGTGCTTTTTCAATCAGGGTAAGCACATCACCCATTCCTAAGATACGGGATGCCATTCTGTCTGGATAGAACTGTTCCAAATCAGAAAGTTTCTCACCCATACCTGCATAGAAAATTGGTTTGCCTGTAACTGCTCTGATTGAGAGAGCCGCACCGCCTCGGGTATCACCGTCTAACTTTGTAAGGATAACACCGTCGATTCCAATCTTCTCATCAAATGTAGACGCTACGTTTACTGCATCCTGACCAGTCATAGAGTCTACAACCAAAATAGTCTGTGCTACATCTACATTCTCTTTAATTTCAATCAGCTCATCCATCATACCTTCATCGATATGCAGACGACCTGCGGTATCTAAGATTACAACGTTCTTGTTGTTTTTCTGTGCATGTTCAATGGCTGCCTTTGCAATATTGACCGGCTTATGAGAATCGCCCATGGAAAATACTTCCACGCCCATCTTCTCACCATTCACCTGTAACTGCTGAATCGCAGCCGGACGATATACGTCACATGCAACCAACAATGGTTTTTTCCCTTTTAATTTGAACTTCCCAGCAATCTTTGCAGTAGTCGTTGTCTTACCTGCCCCCTGAAGACCAGCCATCATAATGACTGTTGTAGCCTGCCCTGGTTGGAGTTTGATTTCTGTAGTTTCAGAACCCATCAACTTAACCAATTCTTCATTTACAATTTTGACAACCATTTGTCCAGGATTCAATCCATTCATAACATCTTGCCCAATAGCA
>JAZQSD010000127.1:0-3888 GCA_045629925.1 Eubacterium sp. | reverse complement strand
ATTAGAAAATAAAATCGTATTGATTACAGCCTCTACCAGAGGAATCGGACTCGCCTGTGTAAAGGCCTGCGCCAAAGAGGGCGCTGTGGTATATATGGCCGCGCGAGATTTGAAAGCTGCAGCGAAAACTGCAGCGGAATTTAATGCGAAAGGTCTTCGTGTCAAATATGTCTACAATGACGCCTCCGATCCGGACACTTTCGTGACTATGATCAACGAGGTCATAGAACGGGAGGGGCAGCTTGATGTGCTGGTGAATAACTTCGGCATATCAGACCCCAAAAAAGATTTGGACTTTTCTCACACAGATGCAAAGGATTATCTAGACATTGTGACACTTAATCTTAGAAGTGTTTTTATTGCCAGTCAGGCAGCGGTAAAGCACATGGCCAAACAGGGCCGCGGCAGCATTGTTAATATTTCTTCCATTGGCGGCCTTGTTCCAGATATATCACAAGTTGCCTACGGTACCAGCAAAGCAGCCATCAACTACCTGACAAAACTGATTGCCGTCCAGGAAGCTGCCCATGGAATCCGCTGCAACGCAGTTCTTCCTGGAATGACCGCAACAGAGGCGGTTAAAAAACATCTGTCTGAGGATTTTCGCAATCTGTTTCTACGACATATTCCGCTTAAAAAAATAGGATTGCCAGAAGAAATCAGTTCTGCTGTTGTCTATTTTGCCAGCGACGAGTCTGCTTATACTACCGGCCAAATCCTTGCAGTATCCGGTGGTTTTGGTCTGGCTACACCTATTTATGGAGATGTGATTAGCACGAACTCTTCTCGATCTTAAAGCAGACATGAGAATTTTTGAAAGTTAATGGCGTTTTTTCGCAAAAAATAAAACTCAGGCTGAGGCACCTGTATTTTAAGGTGTCTGCACCTGAGTTTTTATTCTTTTACTTCATTCATTTCCTTACTGTGACCGTCTGCTGATCTTTGAGAATTCTTCCTGTATTTTCTCTATACACACCGGATCTTCCATCAGTCGGATTCCTGTCAGGATATGTCCTTTGATACAGCGAATGGATTGGGCCAGCCCAAATTCAGATTTTGCTGCCTGGCAAAATTCTGGGGAATGGCATGGAATCGCCACTCCTTCTGTAATATCCAGCGATGTTTGGATGATTGGGCATCTGTAGCTTGCATTCCCTACATCAGAAGAACCAAGTAGTTCTACTGGTGCTGGAGGCTGAAGTTCTAAGCCCACCTGTTTCATGCAGGCCGTGTTAACTGCTGTTAACGCTCTGTTACTGTTGGTATCGCAAAACATCGTTGGACTGATCTGTATCTCCAATCGACAGCCTGTTCCTGTGGCTGCTCCTCTTGCACAATCACAAACTCGCTCCAACAGTTTCTCCAGATCATCTATTCTTGCAGCACGCACATAAAAATATGCCATGGCATAGTCTGGAATAATATTCGGCGCGTCTCCTCCGTGGGGAATCACACCGTGGATTCTGGAATCTTTGGAAATCTGCTGTCGCAAGGCATTGATCATATTAAACAGGCTGATTACACCATCCAACGCGTTGATTCCTTTTTCCGGACAAGTTGCTGCATGGGCAGTTTTTCCATGAAAATGAAATCTTACTGAGCGGACAGCCAACGTGTCTCCAGACTCTCCGTCAAAAATATCAGGGTGTGTCATCATTGCTGCATCCAGATCATCGAATCCGGCTGCGTCAGCAATGTACACCTTGCCACCTTTCGTCTCCTCTGCTGGAGTTCCGATTACACAAATCTCTCCGCCAAGTTCATCGGCAAACTGGCGCATGCCGATACCCGCTCCCACACCGATCATGGCAATCAGGTTGTGTCCACAGGCGTGGCCCACTCCCGGAAGAGCATCGTATTCCGCCAGCATGGCAATTCTAGGTCCTGCCTTGGCGCCCTTATAAGTTGCTCTGTATGCGGTGTCCATGCCGCAATATGGACTTTCTATCTGGAATCCGTATTTTTTCAACAATTCCACCTGCAGCTTGCAAGCTTTGTACTCTTCCAGCCCCAGTTCAGGATTTGCATGGATCTCCAACGCCAAAGTTCTTAATTCCGGCTCTATATTTTCTACTATTTGATTTATCTGCTTTAATCTGTTTTCTGTCTTCATATTTGATTTATCTGCCTGGGCTGAATTATAATCCCTCAAACACTTCTTTGATGCTGTTATAGTGAAGGAAAATTCCTTGTTCCGCAAATTCTTTGATCTGATCCAAAGTAGCCAGCATAAACCCGTCGGTCTCGGATTCTTGTGGATGCACATCTGCCTCATCAAAATCCATGACAAATCGATACACGTCCACAAAGTAATTATCGCCTTCACCTGGATTTTCTCTGTGGTAGGTAAATATGTATCCTCCTTCGGCTTCGGACACATCAAGACCTGTCTCTTCTAACACCTCGCGCTTTACCGCATCTTCAGAGTCTTCCCCTGCCAACACGGAACCGCCGGATACTTCCCACCAGCCTGGCGCCCAATGTTTTGTCATCACACGTTTTGTAATGAGGAATTTCCCATCTGGTCTGGCAACCACCCCAAGCACTGTCAGGTGGTATTCTCCATCTTTCAAAATCCAATCGTTGCGTTTCATGGTACGACCGGTTCTTTCTTTGTTACTATCATAAATATCCCAATATTCCATGGCATACACTTCCTTTTTACTTTGTCGTCTGGCGTGACCCTGTTGCTTTATGACACTACATTAGCACGTTATTTCATCACGTTATTTTATCACGCCACTTTATCGCATCACTTTATCGCGTTACTTTATTACAGATTATAATTCCTTTATGTTCCAATCGCAAGAAAAACCTATAAGTTTTAAATCCATTGCCAACATGCTCTCTTGTGTGATACCCTTATACGTAGTATTTTACGAATTTTCTTGCTAACAAGAAAATGTTTAACCCACAGGAGGTTTTTATGGAACAGAGCAATCAGCCACACAAACGAAGAGTCCGTTACAAAGGCACTCATCCACGCAAATTTGAGGAAAAATATAAAGAACACAATCCGGAAAAATATGCCGACACCGTGGCAAAAGTAATCCAGAAGGGAAGCACTCCTGCCGGCATGCACATCTCTATCATGGTGCAGGAAATCCTTGATTTTCTCCAGATCCAGCCTGGCCAGAAAGGTCTGGATGCCACTTTGGGATATGGCGGCCACACTAGAAAAATGATGGAATGTCTCAATGGCAATGGCCATGTGTATGGCCTTGATGTTGACCCAATTGAATCTGCTAAAACACTTGAACGACTTCGCAATGCTGGTTTCGGACCAGACATTTTCACCCTGATTCAGACAAACTTCAGAAATATTGATCAAGTCGCAGCAGAGCATGGGCCTTTTGACTTTATGCTGGCGGATCTTGGTGTATCTTCCATGCAGATCGACAACCCTGAACGTGGATTTTCCTACAAGATTGACGGACCGTTGGATCTGCGTCTGAATCCAGAAAAAGGTGTTTCCGCCGCACAGCGATTGCACGAGATTGACCGCAACGAATTCGTTGGAATGCTTATTGAGAACTCTGACGAACCTTATGCAGAGGAAATCGCAGATAAAGTTTTCTTCGAAATGAAAAAAGGCAACCCTATGGACACCACAACCGCCCTCAGGGAAGCCATTGAAAAAGCTCTGATTCGACTTCCAGAAAAAGAGCGAAAAGATGCGGTTAAGAAATCTTGTCAGCGTACGTTCCAAGCCTTACGCATTGATATCAACAGCGAATTTGAAGTGCTCTACGATTTTCTGGACAAACTTCCAGAAGCACTTTCCTCAGGTGGACGCGTAGCAATCCTTACATTCCACTCCGGGGAAGACCGACTGGTAAAGAAAGCCTTCAAAGAATATAAGAAAGCTGGTATCTTCAGCGAGATCGC
>JAZQSD010000126.1:0-6037 GCA_045629925.1 Eubacterium sp. | reverse complement strand
GGGCAGCAGTGGAATTATAGATATGAGTGTTCTTACAAAGCCCAGGCAAATGTTAACCTGAATGTATTGGCTGGTGGTAATACAAAAGTTCTTCCGCTGATTCAGATGGGCCGCAATTGGTTCGAGCAGGTGACAAGTTATAATCTGATACTAACTGGCACACCAGAGTTTCAGGTGTTTATTGAGCGCAAAGGAGAACATCAGCAGAAACATGTTGTTGTTCCACTGGAAGATGTTTGGAATCGACCTGAAAAGACAAGGAAGATTCGTGTTACGGCTTCCATGACTAAGAACAATGTATTAAAAATAACAGTTACTGATATAGGATTTGGTGCATTCTATGCTGCTACAGGTGCGGAATGGTCCTATGAGGTGGAACTTTACGAAGGACAGGTGGAATAATGGGAGAATTAATCTGGTGCGCCCAGGAGGACGCAAAACAGCCGTTTACAATACAGCCGATGAATTTTCCAATTTATTCCATGGAAGAGTTGGCCTTTTATATTGAACAGAACTTTTATGCGCTGGATAAGAATCTGATCAATCACAATCTGGCTCGCTGGCTCAGAGAAGAATTGGACAAAGATGAGCTTGCGGATGAGTTGAGCCAGGGAATCAGGACGGGGCAGTCTGCGTATCATTTGGCTCTTATGATTATGAAAGAAAGCGGTATGTATACCCAGCAAGAGTTAGCTGTTTTAAGAAACCGTTTTTCCAATATGGATGGGAAGACCGTGATAGAATGCCGCAAGATGAAGGCAGATCAGTTCTTAAAAGATGGGAAATACGCCATGGCAGTGAGAGAATACAGACAGATTTTATCCACAGAGAACTTGGATAAGATGACAGATGAACTTCGGTCTGTGTTGTATCACAATCAAGGGGTAGCTTACGCAAGAATGTTCCTTTTTCCAGAGGCTTGTGAATGTTTTTGGAAAGCATATCAGCAAAACCACAGTCAAAAGAGCAGAGAAGCTTATCTGTACGCTTTGAACTATACTGAGGACGGTGAAGTGGAAGATAAGAGTGTGGAGATGAATCTGGACTTTGACACCATGAGAGAAGTCTTTGGGAAGTTTCAGAAGGCGGGTACAGATGATGCTAATTTGGAAGAACGTCTGAAAGTGCAGGATGTGATCCGTGCTTCTAAAGATCTGTCGCTGACAGAGCGCAGGAATCTTTTGGAAGAATGGAAACGAACATACATTGAGAGTTGTGTATTGTAAATACTATTAAAAGAGACAGTGAATGATTGCTGTCTGATATGAGGGTAAATTATGTTACGAGGAAAAACAGTTGTTTTAGGTGTAACTGGCGGCGTGGCTGCCTACAAAATGCCAAATCTTGCAAGCATGCTTGTAAAACTTCATGCAGAAGTACATGTAATCATGACTGCAAATGCGTGTAATTTCATCAATCCTATCGCATTTGAGTCTTTGACAAATACAAAATGTCTGGTGGAAACTTTTGATCGGAATTTCCAGTTCCATGTGGCCCATGTAAGTCTTGCCCAGAAGGCAGACGTTGTGATGATCGCGCCAGCTTCAGCCAACGTGATCGGCAAACTGGCCAATGGGATTGCCGATGACATGCTGACAACAACATGCATGGCAACAAAGGCGCCGATGTACATTGTTCCTGCTATGAACACTAATATGTACGAGAACCCAATCCTTCAGGACAATCTGAAAAAACTTGCTTCTTACGGCAAGAAGATTATAGATCCAGCCAGTGGATTTTTGGCATGCGGCACATCTGGAGCAGGAAAGATGCCTGAACCGGCAGAACTTTTAAAATATATTTTAAAAGAAATTGCCTGCGAAAAAGATATGCTTGGCAAGAAAGTTTTGGTAAATGCTGGCCCAACAAGGGAAGCCATCGACCCAGTTCGTTTTATTACAAATCATTCTACTGGAAAAATGGGATATGCCATTGCGGAAAATGCTATGCTTCGAGGTGCGGAAGTGACTCTTGTAACAGGACCTACAAGTATTGAACCACCAAGCTTTGTGAAAGTGATTCCGGTTGTTTCGGCTCAGGATATGTTTGATGCAGTGACAGCCAATGCAGAAGATAAAGACATTGTAATCTTGTCTGCAGCGGTAGCTGATTATCGTCCAACAGAAGTTGCAGATAACAAGATTAAGAAAAAAGAAGGCGACATGTCCATTCCTCTTACAAGAACCAAAGATATTATTGGTACTTTGGGGCAGAATAAAGTAGAAGGACAGTTCCTCTGCGGATTTTCCATGGAAACAGAAAATATGCTGGAGAATTCCAAAGCAAAGCTTGAGAGAAAGAATCTTGATATGATCGTTGCAAATAATCTGAAAGTGGCAGGCGCAGGATTTGGAACAGATACCAATGTGATTACTTTGATTACAAAGGATTCCGCCAATGAACTTCCGCTTATGAGCAAGAAAGAAGCGGCAGCAGCGATTTTAGATGAGATCCTTGCAAAGACAGGATGCAAGTAAAGTAAAACCCAGGTTTAAAGGAAGACATATTTATGAGTAATAGATTTGCTGTAATTACAGGGGCAAGTTCAGGCATGGGTGCAGAATTTGCCAGACAGTTATCAAAAAAAGGCTATGAACTTTTGCTGATTGCAAGAAGAAGAGATCGTCTGGTAGAACTTGCAAGTTCACTGGAGACAAAAACCGATATTTTTGTCTGTGATATAGCAATAGAAGATGATTGCAAATCTTTATTAGAATATATCGGCGATAAAAAAGTGGATGTATTTTTGAATAATGCAGGATTTGGTGACTGTGGCAATTTTGTTGATACAGATCTTGATAAAGATTTAAATATGATCGATGTTAATGTGCGTGCTCTTCACTATCTGATGAAAGGAATTCTTCGCAAGATGATGCCGTATAACGAGGGATATCTTCTGAATATTGCCTCTTCTGCAGGGATTCTTCCAGGGGGACCATATATGGCTACTTACTATGCAACAAAGGCATATGTGAGAAGTTTATCCTTGGCAGTCAACCAGGAATTGAAGGAAGCGGGCAGCAAGATATATGTTGGATGTCTTTGCCCAGGACCTGTAAATACAGAATTTAGTGCAACTGCAAATGTTGAATTTACTTTAAAGGGAATTTCAGCAGAGTTTTGTGTAAGATATGCACTGGATCAGATGTTTGCAAGAAAACCGATGATCCTTCCAGCGATTACAATCAAAGGTGTGTATTTGTTTAACCGTATTTGTCCACTCCGATTGGCTTTGCGATTAACTTCTAGACAGCAGAGAAAGAAATTGGGAAAATAAATAGAACAGAAATAGTAAGGGTATTTGACCGACAAGACATGTCTTTCAAATACCCTTTTTTAATCAGATTATTTGCAAATACCTGTATCAAAAGCAGGATTTAATGCGTAGAAGTTCTTAGAGTCAAGTCGATCCTGAACCATTCTGATGGCTTCGCCGAAACGCTGGAAATGGTTGATTTCTCTTTGGCGAAGGAATTTGATTGGTTCGCATACGTCAGGATCTTTTACCATACGAAGGATGTTGTCGTAGGTAGAACGAGCTTTTTGTTCTGCGGCCAAGTCTTCCATTAGATCTGTAAGAGGATCTCCTTTTGACTGGAATTCACAAGCGTTAAATGGTACGCCTCCTGCTGCCTGAGGCCAGATACCTACTGTGTGATCCACATAGTAAACGTCGAATCCTGCAGCTTTGATCTCTTCCATGGAGAGGTCTCTTGTAAGCTGTGTAACAATGCTTGCCACCATCTCAAGGTGTGCTAATTCTTCCGTTCCCACGTCTGTTAAAACGCCAATGACTTCTTTGTAAGGCATGGCATATCGCTGGGACAGATATCTCATGGAGGCGCCCATTTCGCCGTCTGGGCCACCGTATTGAGACATAATAATCTGAGCAATCTTTGCGTTAGGCTCTTTAATGTTTACCGGAAACTGTAATCTTTTTTCATAGGTCCACATCTAGCAACCCCTCCTTTCCCATGGCCATGGTGTTGTGGCCCAAGTCCATTTGTCACAATGGCACATGCATGGACCGTCGCAAATTAATGGTTCATATTTTTCCTGATATTCGCACATTGACTTGTTTCTTTCATCCATCATCTTGCAATAAAAGTTTTTGGCTTCCATACAGTCAGGATGAGTGTCCAGAAAGAGCATTGTGTCGTATGCTGCAAAACTTACAGCGTTGATGTGATCCAATAATTTTTTCTGATCTACTGTCATCTGCAGTTACCTCGCTTTCCGTAGAATGGGTAATCTAGTTCCTTAAAAATAGTGCCGTGACAAAGGCCCTGATGTGGATCGTAAAGGTCTTTGAATTCCTGCCATGGCACATAGGCCATACCGATTGGGAACTGGTCGATTTTGTTCATATTTGAATGATAAGGTCCGTCTAACGCACTGTAAGATGTAGAGCATCTTTTCTGTGGATTTGCGTATCCTGTATTTCGATTCATAGAAGAATTCCCATAGCAGGATTGATTGCGATTTGTATTCATAAAACTCACCTTTCTTTTCTGTTTTGCAAATATATGATGTGCAGATACTTTTGATATATTCTATGAATTCGTTGGTTTTTTGTGAGAGGAATGTGATAAAATGATTTCCTACGAAATAGGAAAAAGGACATAATATGCAAATTGATAAAAAACAAAAAATTGCAATTGAACATAGCGATGGACCGATGATGGTTCTGGCTGGACCGGGGTCAGGAAAGACAACGGTAATCACCCATAGGGTAAAGCATATGATTGAGAATCATGGAATCAATCCAGCCAACATATTAGTCATTACTTTTACAAAAGCGGCAGCCTTAGAGATGAAAGAGCGTTTTTATGATTTGGTGGAAGATAAACCGTATCCGGTAACTTTCGGAACTTTTCATGCAATCTTCTTTATGATCTTAAAACATGCCTATCGTTATAAGGCATCAGATATCATTCAGGATGAGACAAAATATCAGGCTGTTAAGCAGATTATTGCACGAGAGCAGATTGAATATGAAGATGAAGCAGAGTTTATTGCTTCGGTTCTGGCAGAGATCAGTCTGGTAAAGAATTCCGGAATCCAGATGGAGCATTATTATGCAACCAGCTGTGGGGAAGAGGTGTTTCGGGAACTTTATGAGCAGTATCATTTGTTTTTGAGAAATAATCGTCTAATTGATTTTGATGATATGCTGATTTTTACAAAGGAACTGTTTGAACAAAGACCAGATATTTTGGCGGGATGGCAGAAACGTTTCACTCATATTTTGATCGATGAGTTTCAGGATATCAACCTGATTCAATACGAAGTGGTGAGAATGTTGTCAAAAAATAGTAAAAATCTATTTATAGTGGGAGATGATGACCAATCTATATATCGTTTTAGGGGTGCGCGCCCAGAAATCATGATGCATGTGGAGAAAGATTTTTCACAGATAGATAAGGTCTATTTAAGTACAAATTATAGATGCCCTGTGAAAATCACGGATTTGGCCAATCGTTTGATACTACATAATAACACTCGATATCAGAAAGAGATTAGGGCAGCATCCTTAGAAGAAGGAGTGGTAAGCAATCTGACATTTCTATCTCAGCGGGAGCAGAATCAGTTTTTAGTAGATAACATACGACAAAAACATGCAGAAGGTGTTTCTTACGAAGATATGGTCATACTGTTTCGGACTAATATGCAGCCAAGATTTTTGATGGAGTATCTGATGCGTCACAATATACCATTTCGAACAAAAGAGAGGATACCTAACATATATGATCACTGGATTGTAAAAGATATCCTTTGCTATATCCGAATTGCCCTGGGAAGTGATAAACGATCTGATTTTCTGCAGATTATGAACCGGCCAAAACGATATCTGTCCAGAGACAGTCTGCCATATGAGACGGTAGCTTTTGATGTGTGGGAAGAATATTATAAGAATGCAGACTGGATGCTGGAACGGCTGCATCAGCTGCGAAAAGATCTGAAAGTTATCTCCACCCTTAGACCATATTCGGCAATTACCTATATCCGCAAATCTGTTGACTATGAATCCTATCTT
>JAZQSD010000125.1:0-4357 GCA_045629925.1 Eubacterium sp. | reverse complement strand
GGCTGAAACTGTGCAATAGAATCTTCTACATGCAGCATATGCCATTTTAATAATTTGTGTCTGTACTGTTCTTTTGCAAGATCAGTAAAAATCATACTTCTCATTGGTCTAAATTCAATACCCATCGTCGTTCTCCTTTTTTATATCACATTTATGAATGTATCGTATCGCACATTCTTCTCACTTTCAAAAATATCAAATCCTATAAAGAAAATAAAGCACAAAAAAGATGCCACCTTGCAACTGTTAGTTGCAAGATGACATCTTCTTAAACACCTCTGCTCTGGGGTGTAATTTTTTAAATGCAGCGATTACAGGAACATTCTGACGGATTTCTTCCGGGAGATCAAACAGTTTAAAATCTCCTTCCCTTCGGCTGTAATTCTCGCCAATAATGCCAAAATGTTTTCCCTGCCGCAAAGTATTCATATAACTGTCCGCATTTCTTACCTGAACACGTTCTTTTACATGAAGTCTGTTAAAAAAAGCCTCTTCGCCCTTATCAGGACGGTTTTCGTATACCAGCATACTTCCACAGGTTAAATCTTCCATCGTAATAGTTTCTCTCTCATACCATGGGTGCTGATCAGAAACAATTATTTTCAGTGATTCTTCTCTCAAAATCACATATGGATAATCTTTCCATTCCCGCTCATCAAACAACAAAGAAATCGCGATATCTATACTGTCCTGCTCAAGAAGCATCCTTTCAAGACCTATATCTGTAGCCAGAATATCTACTCGTACATCTGAAATCTCTTCCTGCAGGAAATGAATCACCGGCTCAATGATTCTGCCATATGATAAGGTACTGAAATAACCAATGCGGAGATTGTCTTTTTTGTATCTTACAAACTCTTCTAGCTCTCCAAAACCCTTATGCATCTCTCTGAGAATGGGTTTGAATATATCATACAGTTTCTGTCCCACCTCTGTTAATGATACTCGGGTGGTAGTTCTCTCAAGAAGATCGGCACCAACTTCTTCTTCCAGCTGCCGAACCTGTTTAGACAGCGCCTGATGAGAAATATGCAATTGTTCTGCCGCCTTACTAAAATTCAGACATTCAGCAACTTTTATAAAATACTCAATCTTTCGTATATCCATACTTATGCGTCCAGTAATTTTTCAACAGAAGCAAGTTTTACACAAACCATAAACAGTTCTGTTGCGATTTCCATTTCAGATAATGGTGGAAGTGTTGGCGCAATACGGATTACGGAATCTTCTGGGTCTTTACCGTATGGATATGGTGCGCCCGCACCTGTCATAACCATACCAGCTTCTTTTGCCAGCTGCACAATTCTTTTTGCGCAACCCTGATTTGCAAAATAAGTGATAAAATAACCGCCGTTTGGCTTTGTCCAGGCACCAACACCCTTACCTGCCAAGTTTGCTTCGAATTTATTGATAATCATATCGAATTTAGGACGGATGATATCAGCGTGTTTCCACATATGTGCTTCTACACCGGCCTTGTCCTGTAAGAATTTTACGTGACGAAGCTGGTTGATCTTATCAAAACCGATTGTCTGAATTGTCAATCTTGCACGGATTGCATCTAAGTTCTTGATACTGGATGCTACTGCAGAAATACCAGAACCGGACAATGTAACTTTGGATGTTGAAGCAAATTCATAAACCATATCAGGATTTCCTGCTTTTTCACATTCAGACAGGATCTCTAATAACTGATCTTCTTTTCCTGGATATAAATGATGTACGCAGTATGCATTATCCCAGTAGATTCGGAAATCTTCTGCAGCAGGCTCAAGTCTTGCCATGCGGCGAACAACTTCATCTGAGTATGTGCAACCGGATGGGTTTGAGTACTTAGGCACACACCAGATACCTTTGATGTATGGATCTTCTTTTACAAGGGATTCCACCATATCCATATCTGGACCATTTTCATCCATTGGAACATTGATCATTTCGATGCCCATGCTTTCAGTGATGGCGAAATGACGGTCGTAACCAGGAACAGGACATAAGAATTTTACCGGTTTGTCCAGCTTGATCCATGGTGTAGATCCAAGCACACCAAACAACATAGAACGGCAGATAAAATCATACATAATGTTCAGGCTGGCATTTCCGTAGATAATAACATTTTTCCAGTCTACACCCATAAGGCTTGCCATAAGTTCTTTGGCTTCATTGATACCATCAAGCACACCGTAATTACGAAGGTCTGTACCCAGTCGGCTCTTTAAAGGTGTCTGACTGTTTAACACATCAAACATTGGCATTGACAGATCCAACTGCTCTACCGATGGTTTTCCTCTGGACATGTCTAACTTTAATCCCATGTCACAATAGGACTGATACTGCTGCTCTAAGGACGCTTTTTCCTGTAATAATTCTTCTCTTGTCATTTCCTGATATGTTTTCATATAGGTCCTCCTGATTTATGCTTTTGTTTTTTCGTCAAAAACAATTTATTCTTCTATAAAATCTTTATTTTTTATAAATTCAAAATATTTTTTAATCTCTTTTTCGTATCCCATATCCCCAGGTTCATAAAACTTCTCTCCCACATATGAATCCGGTAGATACTGCTGCTCCACATAGTGGTTAGGGAAAGCATGGGCATACTTGTAATCAAGACCTCTGCCAAGCTTCTTTGCTCCTTTATAATGGCTGTCCTGAAGATGGGATGGCACTGGCGGTGTCTTATCCCTTGCAACCATATCCAAAGCTTTATCGATGGCGCAGATAGCTGAGTTGCTCTTTGGTGCACAAGCTACATAGGAAGCAGCCTGAGCCAGCACAATTCTTGCTTCCGGCATTCCCAGTCGCTCTACTGCCTGGGCTGCATTGGTTGCAACAACCAAAGCCATTGGATCTGCATTGCTTACATCCTCTGCCGCACAGATCATAATACGTCTGGCGATAAACTTGATATCTTCCCCTGCATATAACATTCGGGCAAGATAGTAGATGGCTGCATCCGGGTCAGAGCCCCTCATACTTTTTATAAACGCAGAGATTACATCATAGTGATTATCCCCGCCTTTGTCATATTTTACTACACGCTTTTGGATGCACTCACAAGCCACATCCAGTGTGATATAGATCTTTCCATCCTGGCTGCGCTCTGTAGTCAGCACACCAAGCTCAATAGCATTTAATGCACTTCTTGCATCTCCGTTACAGTAATCCGCCAAAAATTCCTTAGCATCATCCAGCAGAACTGCATCGTAGGCGCCTAACCCCTTCACCGGATCTGTCACCGCTCTATCCAAAAGCACCTTGATATCCTCTTTCGTCAATGGCTTTAATTCAAAAATGATAGATCTGGACAAAAGCGCTGCATTCACTTCAAAATAAGGATTCTCCGTGGTTGCACCAATAAGAATAATGGTTCCATCTTCTACGAACGGCAGCAAATAATCCTGCTGTCCTTTGTTGAAGCGATGGATCTCATCAATGAACAGGATGGTTTTCTTTCCATACATTCCCTGCACATCTTTGGCTCTCTGCACTGCTTCTTCCATATCTTTCTTGCCCGCTGAGGTGGCATTAATCTGATGGAACTCAGCACTTGTTGTGTTAGCGATCACTTTTGCCAATGTAGTCTTGCCTGTTCCCGGAGGTCCAAAGAAAACTACTGACTGAAGCTTATCCGCTTTGATAGCGCGGTAAAGCAGCTTGTCTTTGCCAATAATGTGCTGCTGACCCACGACTTCCTCAAGGCTTGCCGGACGGAGTCTAGATGCCAAAGGAGACTCTTTCTCTTTATTCTGTTCTCTCATGTAATCAAACAAATCCATTCAGAGATTCCTTTCACAAATATTTGCGTGTTTTGCAACTTTTATTATACGCAAAATTCATTTTTAGTCTGTTTATAAATTATTTTATATATTTTTTGCTATTAAATGAATCCTAGATACTATTTTTCCTTCACAAAATCATTTTTAGGTTACATCATATCAGCATGATTTACAAGTGTTTTTTCTTATACATTATGCTATACTATATCATAATTATGAAGTTATAAAAATTATGCCGTAAAGAAATACACAAAAAATACAGTGAGGTCAATTTATGGATTATCAAAAAATCAAATATTTTCTCACAGCTGCTGATTCCAAAAGCTTTTCAGAAGCCGCACGAAAATGCTATATTTCCCCTCAGGCACTGACAAAACAGATTACTCTTTTGGAAGAAGAACTGGGCGTAACACTCTTTGTCCGCAGCAGCAAAAACATTGCATTGACAGAGATCGGTCAGTTTGCCAGAGAGCGTTTTTTCCATGTAGACAAAACGTTAGAAATGGCTCTTACTGATATTCAGAAAAAAGCTGTATTAGAGGAAAATCATGTGCGGATCGGTGTCTTCTCTGCTTTGGCAA
>JAZQSD010000124.1:0-21267 GCA_045629925.1 Eubacterium sp. | reverse complement strand
GGTAAATACTTTGGGAATGAAGGCAGTAACTCCGGACCAGATTGTGTATTATTCTGTCAGTGATAAGGATTATATGCTGCAATATAGTGATGTGGTGAATTGAATATGATAAATGTAATTCTTGTAATTATTATTATTGCGGCAATCATAGCGGCTGTTGCATATATTATTAAGGCAAAGAGAAATGGCCAGGGATGCGTGGGATGTCCATCTGCTGGTACATGTGGCAAGCGAGACAAAGGCACTGGATGTGGTTGCAATAAATAAAACGACAATGTATTGAAATGGCTGTCAGAGAGAAAATCTCTGGCAGCTTTTTGTATGAGAGAGATAATTAAATTGAAGTAGAAATCTTGTGTGAAAACTAAATTTTTTAGAAAAATAAGAAAAAAGCAACTAAATTTAAAAAATATTCGTTGCATTCTTCGCTTTAAAGCACTAAAATGAAACTTACTTATAAAGAAAAAATGCTCGTAAAGGAGAGATGGAATATGAATTATGTAGAAGAAGTTCTCGCAAAGATAAAGGAGAAAAATGCTTCTGAACCAGAGTTTCTTCAGGCGGTAGAAGAAGTTTTAGAAACAATCCGTCCTGTAATTGAAGCAAATGAAGATTTGTATCGCAGAGAGGCTATTTTGGAAAGAATCACACAGCCAGACAGAGCAGTGATCTTCAGAGTGCCTTGGGTTGATGATAAAGGACAGGTGCAGGTAAATACTGCATACAGAGTGCAGTTTAACAACTCTATCGGACCATACAAAGGCGGTCTGCGTTTACATCCATCTGTAAACCTTGGCATTATTAAATTCCTTGGATTTGAACAGATCTTCAAGAACTCTTTAACAGGTCTTCCAATCGGTGGCGGTAAAGGTGGATCTGATTTTGATCCAAAAGGAAAATCAGACAGAGAAGTTATGGCATTCTGCCAGAGTTTTATGACTGAGCTGTTTAAATATTTGGGCGCTGATGTAGACGTTCCTGCTGGGGATATCGGAACTGGTGCAAGAGAGATTGGATATCTCTATGGCCAGTATAAACGCATTACAGGCTTGTATGAAGGCGTGTTAACAGGTAAAGGATTAACATATGGCGGTTCTTTAGCTCGTAAAGAAGCTACTGGATATGGTTTGTTGTACATGGTTCAGGAATTGATGAAATGTCATGGCCATTCTATGGATGGAAAGACAGTGGCTATCTCTGGCGCAGGTAACGTTGCAATTTATGCAATCCAGAAAGCTCAGCAGCTGGGCGCGCATGTTGTAACATGTTCTGATTCCACAGGTTGGATTTATGATCCAGACGGAATCGATGTAGAATTGTTAAAAGAAGTAAAAGAAGTAAAACGTGCTCGTTTAACAGAATATGCAGCAGCAAGACCAAATGCAGAATATCATGAAGGTAAAGGTGTATGGTCTGTGAAATGCGATATCGCGCTTCCTTGTGCAACACAGAATGAATTGCTTATCGATGATGCAAAACAGTTGGTTGCAAATGGTGTAATGGCGGTAGCCGAAGGTGCTAATATGCCTACAACAATGGAAGCAACAAAGTACTTACAGGACAATGGCGTTTTATTTGTTCCAGGAAAAGCTTCCAACGCAGGCGGTGTAGCAACTTCTGCACTGGAAATGTCCCAGAACAGTGAAAGATTAAGCTGGTCTTTCGAAGAAGTTGATTCTAAACTGCAGGGTATTATGGTAAATATCTACCACAGTATCGATGATGCAGCAAAACGCTACGGTAAAGAAGGCGACTATGTAACAGGTGCAAATATTGCAGGTTTTGAAAAGGTAGTTACAGCAATGATCGCTCAGGGCGTTTGCTAATAACAAAAGAACGACAAAAGGAGAAACTTATATGGTTTCTCCTTTTTTGTGGAAAAAAGACGTTGTATACTTTTTCTAATAAATAAACTAAAATATCAATTCCTTAGGTCAAAATAACAGTTTTCTAAAAACCTACTTGTCAAAAATTTTTTTTCAATATATATTACATAAGGTGGCAGGAGGTAAGGCTATGCAGAAAAAAACTGTAGTAATTGCAGATGTGATTAAAAAATACGAAAATCCAATTGGAGAACTTGTACAGGTTGCATGTCAGTTTAAGAGTGATATTAATCTGTTAAGTGGTAGCCGCAAGATTAATGCAAAGAGCATTATGGGAATTATGGCAATCAGCCCATGCAAAGGTATGGAGCTGGACATCGAGACAAATGGTCACGATGAAGAAGTAGCACTTGATGCTATGTCTAAGTTTTTACAGTGTATTTAGAAGTAATTGAAATGAGAGTAGTTTTTTAGGTATTTAAAAAGAACATGAACTCTTCCAAATGGAAGAATTCATGTTCTTTTTTTTCTTTTTAAGATTATCTTCTGCTCATATCGCCGTTATTTGTGTTATAAATTTCAACGATATCTTTGATCTTCTGATATGGATCTAACAGTTCGCTGATAGATGCATCATGGTTCAGTGTGTCGATAATATATGCGATATATTTGGACATGTCACAATTGATGTAATATGGTCTCTGTAATAATTCAGGAGACTGATATGTTAAGTTTGTTGTTACTACTTTGTAGATCAGGCCTTCTTCAACAGCTTTGTCGAATTTGTCCAAGCCATTTGTGAAAAGGCCGAAAGTAGATACAACAAAGATTCTGTTTGCTTTTCTCTTCTTTAATTCTGTTGCAACGTCAATCATACTGTCGCCAGAAGAGATCATATCGTCAACGATAAGAACGTCTTTGCCTTCTACAGAAGTTCCGAGGAATTCGTGAGCAACGATTGGGTTACGGCCATCGATGATTGTACTGTAGTCGCGGCGTTTGTAGAACATACCCATATCTACGCCAAGAACGTTTGCAAGATATACGGCACGGTTAGTACCACCTTCGTCAGGACTGATGATCATCATGTGATCATTGTCAATCTTTAAGTCGTTTACGTTGCGAAGGATATTCTTAACAAACTGGTAAGCACATGTTACAGATTCAAATCCGTTTAAAGGAATAGCGTTCTGAACACGTGGATCGTGTGCGTCAAATGTAATGATATTGTCAACGCCCATATCGATCAGTTCCTGAAGAGCCAATGCACAGTCTAAAGATTCTCTAGCTGTACGTTTGTGCTGACGGCTTTCATATAAGAATGGCATGATAACATTGATTCTCTTTGCTTTTCCGCCTACTGCAGCGATCATACGTTTTAAATCCTGATAGTGATCATCTGGAGACATACGGTTTAACTGACCGCAAAGTTTGTATGTCAGGCTGTGATTTGTAACGTCAACCATTAAGAAAAGGTCAAGACCACGTGCAGATTCTTTTAATGTTCCTTTTGCTTCACCGGAACCAAAACGTGGACAGCTTCCTTTGATAACGTAAGAATCGCGAGTATATCCAGAGAATGTAATATCATTCTCATGCACGTGATTACGTTCCTGTCTAAAGGAAACAAGGTGTTTGTCTACTTTTTCTCCTATTTCTTTGCAACTTTCAAGTGGAAGTAAACCAAGTGAACCTGCAGGTATTGTATTAAGATCTCTCATGTCGTTTGCCATTGAAACGTTCCTCCGTTTGTTTTTCTTTCGGTTATATGGGGCTTGTCCTCCCCAAAAGGATGTAAGAATATTAGTAAATTGCTTGCTCTATCGCATAGCTATAAAAATTATAGCATTCCCATAAAATCATTACAAGGTTAAAGTACCTTGTTTAGCGGGTTATCAAGATAATTTTTTTAATATGCGGATGTCATTTCCAAACATCTTGATCTGCGTGTAATTACTGTTGATGCGAGATGCGATTCTATCAGAATAAATGGTTGTCAGATCTCGCAAAGAAAGATTGGTTGAAATCACAGTAGACTTTTGGCGCAGCTGTCTTTCGTTGATGCATTGGAAAAATTTGGACACAGTAAAGTTGTTTGGGACCTCTGTGCCAAGGTCATCTATGATCAGCAGATCGCAGTTGAAAATGTTTTGATAATCATTATCTTCTGCAGTTCTGTCATAGGCATGTTTTGAGAAAATATCGAACAGCTGAAATGCGGAGAAGTAAATGACGGAATAGCCCCTCTGTAATAATTCTCCAGCGATACAGTTGGTTAAAAATGTTTTCCCTGTTCCGGTGTTGCCATAAATAAAAAGGTTATCAGAATGTGTGCCAAAATCTTCTGTAAATGCTTTGCATTTTTTGAATGCGGACTGGGCAAACTGTCGGGAAGAAATCTGAGTGACTGGATCAATGAGATCTTCCGGATAGTAGGACAGCGAAAACGCATCGAAATTCTCTTTTTCCAACAATGCTTTCAGATTCGATTGCGCATATACATATTCTAATTCTGCCTGTAAAAAACAGTGGCATTTCTGATTGTTAATAAAACCGGTATCTTTACAGCGATCGCACTGGTATTTTGGCTCAAAAGCGTCCTCTTCATATCCGGCAGATGTCAGCAACTGCTGTTTTTGTTCTGTCAGCAACTTGATCTGTGCGTCCAGATCAGTAAGAGCCAACGTATTGCCGCTGATATATTCTTTTGCCTTTTGTACACTGATGGAAGCAATGTCTGAATCTATCTGAGAAAGTGCAGGAATCTGTTCGTAGATTCGCGCTTTTTGAAGATTGGCATTGTGGTGAGCCTGCAATTGCTTTTGCTGGTACCGGCGCATCAGTTCGTCGTATTGTGCATTAGTAAGTGCCATAGGTTACAACGTCTCCTTATTGCATGGATTTTTTCAAGAGCTGCTGCTCTAAAGAATCATAATCAACATTTCTTGGCTGAAAATTATTGAATTTTGTGGCCTGTGGTAATCGTGTGTTAATTTTGGAACGATTGGAAGGCTGCTGTTTGGCGTAAGCTTCGTCTGCTTTTTTGACATCTTCAAGTGTATGTAAGGATGCCTTGTGCCAGTTGCTGAGGATTGAGTCTGCATATTCGAAGCTTGGTTCGTGAATCTTTTGTATTGTTCGCTGACAAGCTTCTGAAATCATATCTTTATCAAATCCGTAGGTTCCAGACCATTTCTTTAAAAGTTCCATTTCGGATGGAACTAAGTTACGGCCTCGAATTCCAAAGGCTTTTAACACGATATAGTAGGTTTCGTTGCTGCGGGAAACGAGCTGTTTGGCGTCTTCCGGTGTCTTGATACCTTGCGCGTGCCAGTCTTCTGCGACCTTCTGCATGTAGCGAAGGCTGGAGTGTCCTTTTGCGATGCAGTTCTCAATCAGAAACTCGATTAATTCTGTGGAGAACTGGAGCTGGTCATACCAGGAAAAGATAAATTCAAGATCACTTCGGCTGATGGTGCGCCCCAAATAGGTCTCGGTCAGGTAGATCAGTTCCTGGATGTCGTCTCTGCCGCAAAATGCCTGCAACTGGTCGCGGGAAGGGGAAGTAACTTGTTCTTCGGTAGCGGAAACAGCATGGCTTTCTGCTTGTTGCCCTGTGAGAAGACAGATTCCTGTCAGTTCATTCTTGCTGTCATATTCTAACCGGAGCAGCTTAGTCTTTTCCCAATAAGATAAGGCTCTCCGAACATCCTTTTCGGTATGGTCAAAATGATCTGCAATCTTGCCGATGGAAAGGTCCTTGCCCGGCTGTCCCATGCAGCGAAGAAGATATAAATAAATCTTTACATATTCTCCATTGGCTTCCGCCATATGTTTATCAATAAAATCGTTTGGGATATAGGTTGCCAATCCCAGAAACTGATTGTTTAATGTAATATTTGCCATTGTCATCACACTCCCCTGAACAGTGCCCGCTGTTCGTTTCTGCATTATAGCATAGGAAAAATAAAAAATGAAGTGCAAAAAATCCCGGAAAGCCTTGATTTGCAAGGGGTTGAGAAATTGTGGATAACGTGGATAATGTGGATAAATTTTTATGGAAACCAACACAAATTCTTTAGAAACCTTATAAAATCTAGAGATTAGCAAATTGTGGAAAAATGTTATGTAAATAAAATTATCCACATTAAAATGTGTAGGTTATACACGCATTAATGTGGATAATGTGGATAAGTCTATAGTCCAAGCAGGTTTTCGCCGATTTTATAAACATCTCCGGCACCCATAGTTATCAACAAATCATTGTTCATACATTTTTCTAATAAAAAATTTTCAATTTCATCAAAACAAGGGAAATAGTGGCTTTCTGTACCTCGTTTTGAGATTTCTGCTGCGAGATCTTCAATCTGGATTCCCAGGGTATCAGTTTCTCGGGCCGCATATACATCCGCCAGGACAACAATATCAGCAAGAGAAAGCGCATTTGCGAAATCATCCCAAAAGGCTTTGGTTCTTGTGTATGTATGTGGCTGGAAGACACAGATGATACGGTCGTGAGGATAATTTCTTGCGGCGGTAAGTGTGGCGGAGATTTCTGTTGGATGATGGGCATAGTCATCAACAACAGTAACATTGCCAAGCTGTCCTTTTACTTCGAAACGTCTTACTGTGCCGCCGAAAGACAACAAGCCTTGTGTGATAGCTGTCTGTTCAAGACCTGCTTCACAACCAAAAGCAATGGCGGCCAATGCGTTAGACACGTTGTGGTTGCCTGGAACACTTAAGGTAACAGGGAATTCGCCCATTGGTGTGTGTGCAATAAAGGAAGCACATCCAAAGTCGTTGTAGACAATATCTGTGGCAAAGTAGTCTTCGGAACCATTTGTTCCATAATAGACAACTTTTGTTTTCAACCCCGCAACAAGTTCTTCTGGAGATTCTATTTCGCTGTTTATGATCAGAACGCCATCATCGCATGTGTTTGCGGCAAATTTGCGGAAGGAGTTGCGGATGTCTGCCAAATCTTTAAAGAAGTCTAAATGATCTTCTTCTATATTTAGGATAATGTTGTATTTTGGATAGAAATGGAAAAAGCTATTAGTATATTCGCATGCTTCTGTCAGGAACACATCGGAAGAGCCTACGCGGATGTTTCCGTCGATAGCCTTCAAGATGCCGCCGATGGAAATGGTTGGATCTGTGTTGGCAGCCAACAAGATGTGAGCCAGCATGGAAGTAGTAGTGGTTTTTCCGTGTGTGCCACTGACTGTAATGGAACGTGCATAGTTATCCATGATCTGTCCAAGCAATTCCGCACGGGATAATGTAGGAATATTGTTGGCAATTACCTGCATATACTCTGGATTGTCAGGATGTATAGCCGCAGTATATACCACAAGATCAATGCCTGGCTGGATGTTGGAAGCGCGCTGGCCGATAAATATGGAGGCGCCTTTGGATTCTAAGTGCCGTGTCAGGTCAGAAGCCTGAGAATCGGACCCTGAGATTGTGAAATTTTCTTTCAATAAAACTTCTGCAAGTCCGCTCATGCTAATGCCGCCAATTCCGATAAAATGTACGTGAATTGGATTGCTGAAATTTATTTTATACATAAAATACCTTCCTGAAAATAATTTGTATTATTATATGGAAATAACTCCAATGTTACATGAAAGTATACCACAAATACAGTAGAATGAGAACTTTTCGCCCAAAAAAACAAGGGAAAATAGCTTTTTTGGTCAAATAGTTTGGAATGTATACATGGAACACCTTAAAAACACCAGATTTTTGTGAGAAATGTCAAATTTTGGCTAAATTATCTAAAAAAATTGGTAAAAACGTGTACTAAAAGTTGGCGGTGTGATATAATATACGTTATCAATAAAGGGGGGTTACCATGCCAGGAACATCTTAGGAGTGTATGTGTCTGACATAGAAGGTAACAAAAATAAAAAAGAGGTGACAAATATGATTCGGAAAGAAATGATTGCGATGTTGCTGGCCGGAGGACAGGGAAGCAGATTGGGCGTTCTTACATCAGATGTTGCAAAACCAGCAGTATCTTTTGGCGGAAAATATCGTATTATCGATTTCCCACTGAGTAACTGTATTAATTCTGGTATTGATACGGTGGGGGTGCTGACCCAGTATCAGCCATTGCGTCTGAATACACATATTGGAATTGGTATTCCATGGGATTTGGACCGCAATAACGGCGGGGTAACAATTTTACAGCCTTATGAAAAGAGCGACAGCAGTGAGTGGTATTCTGGTACGGCCAATGCGATTTATCAGAATATGAACTACATTGACAGCTACAATCCAGAGTATGTTCTGATCTTGTCCGGTGACCACATTTATAAAATGGATTACGAACTGATGCTGGATTTCCATAAGAAGAACAATGCGGACTGCACAATCGCGGTTATGCCTGTTCCAATGGAAGAGGCGAGCCGATTCGGTATTGTAGTTACGGATGACAAGAATTACATTACAGAATTTGAAGAAAAACCAGAGAAACCAAGCAGTAATCTGGCTTCTATGGGTATTTATATCTTTACATGGAAGGTTCTCAGAGAGGCGCTGATTGCAAATGCAGATGTACCTGATTGTGATTTTGGTAAGCATGTGATTCCATATTGTCACAAAAAAGGAAGTATCTATGCATACGAGTTTAACGGATACTGGAAAGATGTTGGAACACTGGGCTCTTACTGGGAAGCAAATATGGAACTGATCGACCTGGTTCCTGAATTTAATCTTTATGAAGAGTACTGGAAAGTATATACAAAGAGTGACGTAATCGCGCCACAGTACATCGGTGCAGATGCCAAGATTGAGAAGTGTATTCTGGGTGAAGGTGCAGAGATTTATGGCGAGCTTTACAGCTCCGTAATCGGTGCTAATGTATCTGTAGGAAAAGGCAGCGTGGTTAAGAATTCTATCATCATGGGCAATGTAACAATCGGTGATAACACTATTGTGGAAAAAGCGATCATTGCAGAAGGGTCTGTGATCGGTGATAACTGTAAACTTGGTGTCGGAGAAGAAAAACCAAACAAGCTGAAAGAAGCTGTGTACGCCTGGGGTATTGTGACAATCGGTGAGAATTCTGTGATTCCATCTAATGTAGAGATTGGAAAGAATACCGCGATTGTTGGGGAGACAGAACCTGCAGATTATCCGGATGGAGTTCTGGAAAGCGGCGAATATATTGTTAAGGCGGGTGATAAATAATGAAAGCAGTAGGTATTGTATTAGCGGGTGGAACAAATGATCGTGTTCTGGAACTGACCAGAAAAAGAGCTATCGCTGCCATGCCTGTAGCTGGCAGTTATCGCTGTATTGATTATGCTCTGAGCAATATGACCAACTCCCATATTCGTAAAGTTGCAGTTATGACACAGTACAATTCTGTTTCGTTAAATGAGCATCTGAATTCTTCCAAGTGGTGGGATTTTGGACGTAAGCAGGGTGGACTGTTTGTGTTTACACCAACAATTACAGTAGACAATCAGTTCTGGTATCGTGGAACAGCAGATGCCATCTATCAGAACATTACATTTTTAAAACGTTGCCATGAGCCATACGTAGTAATCACAGGCGGTGACTGTGTTTACAAGCTGGATTTCAATAAGGTAATCGATTATCATATTGAAAAAAATGCTGATGTAACAGTTGTTTGCAAAGATCTTGGGCCAAACTTTGATCCAAGTCGCTATGGTGTGCTCAAACTGGATGAAGGCAATCGCATTGTTCGTTTTGAACAGAGACCTTCAGAAGCATTCGCAACAACTGTTTCTGCAGGTATCTATGTAATGCGAAGAAGAATGCTTATTGAAAGATTGGAACAGGCTGTGTCAGAAAACCGATTTGATCTGGTAACAGATATTCTGTTCCCATGGCTGGAAGAAAAAGCTTGCTACGGTTATCTTATGGAAGAATACTGGAGCAACATTTCTGCAGTAGATTCTTATTACAATACAAATATGGATTTCTTAAGACCTGAAGTTCGCAAGTATTTTAATGACAGCCCAACCATCTACTCTAAGATTGATGACTTAGCGCCAGCAAAATATAACGAAGGATCTCAGGTTAAGAACAGTTTGATTGCCAGCGGATGTATTATCAATGGTACAGTAGAGAATTCAGTTCTGTTCAAAAAAGTATTTGTTGGAAAGAATGTAGTGATCAAGAATTCTATTATCTTAAATGAAGTATACATCGGAGATAATTGCTATATCGAAAATTGTATTCTGGAAAGCAGAGATTCCATTCAGGATGGATCCCGCTATGTGGGAGAAGACAAGATTCGCGTTGTAGATGAAAAGAGTGACCGAATCGTATAATGAATTGAACTTATGACAGCCACGGTTTTGGTGAAAAAAGCTAAAACCGTGGCATATTTTTTCCCCTTATGATATGATATCAAGACATAATGGGTATCATAGAAAAAACAAGAGGTAAAAGAGATGTATTTGATCGTGGGATTAGGAAATCCATCTGAAAAATATGAGAATACCAGACATAATGCAGGCTTTGACGTCATTGATGCGCTGGCGGAGAAATATAATATAGAAGTAAAAGAAAGAAAGTCTAGAGCCTTTTGCGGCAGTGGATATATTGAAGGTCAGAAAGTAATTCTTGTAAAGCCACAGACATATATGAATCTTAGCGGAGACAGCGTGGCGCCATTGCTGAATTTCTATAAGCTTGATCCGGCAGAAGATTTGATTGTGGTTTGTGACGATATAAATCTGGAGCCTGGATATATACGTATCCGCAAAAAAGGAAGCGCAGGGGGCCATAACGGATTAAAGGACATTATTGCAAAAATTGGGTCAGATCAGTTCTCACGAGTGAAAGTGGGGGTTGGCAAAAAACCAGCGAACTGGGATTTGGCAGATTTTGTTCTGAGCCGTTTCTCCAAAGGAGAAAGAGCGGATCTGGAAGATGGGATTGAAGATTCTGTCAAGGCATTGACGCTTATGGTGACAGATGAGACGGACGAGGCAATGAATCTTTTTAATGGGAAGAAGCCTCCAAAACCAGAACCAAAAGAAATTGAGAAAGAAGTAGAATAGTTCAGAATGAGAAAGGTGTAGGCATCATGATGCAGGCATTTTATAAGCCGTTGCAAGAGCTTGAAAGTTTTGAACAACTGAATACACATGTTGATTATCATCCGGGGGTCATTATGGCAACCGGATGTATTGATGCGCAAAAAGCACATGTGGTCAACGGACTAAAGATGGGACAGGCGGTAAAACTGCTGGTGGCACATGACGAGCAAAAAGCCAGAGAGTTTTTGGCTGAATGCAGGTTCTTCTCGGAAAATGTTGTGTATTTTCCTGCCAGAGATGTGTTGTTTTACCAGTCAGATGTCCGCGGAAATGCGTTGACAAAAGAGAGGATGCTTGCCTATAAAGCAATGCTTGAGGAGGATGCGCCTATTGTTGTTACTACGGCAGATGCTTTGTTAGAGCGATTGGTGCCGCCACAGGTACTTGCAAAAGCAAGGATTGTTTTGGAAAATGGACAGGAGCTGGATCTGGATGAGATGCGCAAAAAACTGGTGCGTATTGGTTATGAATATAATCATCAGGCAGAGCAGCCAGGTCAGTTTGCGGTAAGAGGGGGCATTTTGGATGTGTTCCCACTGACAGAAGATACACCATTCCGTGTGGAGCTTTGGGGAGATGAGATTGATTCCATCCGGAGCTTTGATGCGGAGAGCCAGCGTTCTATAGAAAGTTTGGATCAAATCTGTATCTATCCGGCCAGCGAGATCGTGTTGGATGAACAGATATTAAAGGCCGGTGTCAGCCAGATCCAAAAAGAGTACAAGAAACTTTATGATACGTATCGTCAGGAAATGAAAACGCAGGAAGCTTTTCGCCTGAAGGAAAATGTGGAGTTTGTTGTAGAGCAGCTTGAGGAAGGCAGCAGTGTTTTAGGGGCAGAAACATATGTGCCTTATTTTTATAAAGAAATGGTATGTCTGCTGGATTATATTTGTCATCCGCAGACAGCTGGAATACAGGCTGGAAAGAAGCCTTTGATCTTTGTGGATGAAGCTATTCGCTGCATGGAAAAAATAGAGGCTGCTTCAAAAGAATTTGAGGAAAGCATGAAACATCGTCTGGAGCGTGGGTATATTCTCCCAGGGCAGATGAATGGCATGTTTGTGCCAAAATATATTCAGGAGAAGATCCAGCATCAGGGAGCAGTGTTTTTGTCCACTTTGGATATGAGAGTACCGGGATTTGCAGTGGAGAACACTTGTAATTTCCGTGTTCATTCTGTGAATTCCTATAATGGCAGTTTTGAATTGCTGACAAAAGATCTTCAGAAGTATCACAAACAGGGATATCGGGTGATCCTTTTGTCTGCGTCTAGAAGCAGAGCGGCCAGACTGGCAGATGATCTGCTGCAGGACGGGCTGGTAGTTTTTTATAGCGAAAATAACGACCGTGTGCTGCAGGCTGGGGAAACCATGGTTCTGTACGGCGGGTTAAAAAGAGGTTTTGAATATCCGGATCTGAAATTTGCGGTGCTCACCGAGTACGATATTTTTGGAGCGGAAAAAAAGAAAAAGAAAAAAAGAAAACTGTATGAAGGAGAACGGATCAACAGTTTTTCTGAACTGAATATCGGTGATTATGTGGTTCATGAAAATCATGGGCTTGGTATTTATCGCGGAATTGAGAAGGTAGAGATCAATAAGACGATCAAGGATTATATCAAGATTGAATATGCCAAAGGCGGAAATCTTTATATTCTGGCAACACAGCTGGAATTGATCCAAAAATATGCCGGGGCAGACGCGAAAGCACCGAAACTAAATCGGTTGGGCGGTCAAGAATGGGGCCGTACCAAGTCAAAAGTACAGGGTGCGGTAAAAGAGATTGCCAAAGATCTGGTGGAATTGTATGCGGCAAGACAGAACAAGAAAGGATTTGTCTATGGTCCTGATACCATTTGGCAGCGGGAGTTCGAAGAAATGTTTCCTTTTGAAGAGACGGAAGACCAGCTGCTGGCAATTGAGGCCACTAAACGGGATATGGAAAGCAGCAAGATCATGGACCGTCTTGTCTGCGGAGATGTAGGATTTGGGAAGACAGAGATTGCAATCCGCGCGGCCTTTAAGGCGATTCAGGAAGGAAAGCAGGTGGCATATCTTGTGCCAACTACGATTCTTGCGCAGCAGCATTACAATACTTTTGCCCAGCGAATGAAAGATTTCCCGGTACAGGTTGATCTGATGTGCAGATTCCGTACGCCGAAAGAACAAAAGCAAACCATTGAAGATCTTAAAAGAGGTATGTCCGATGTGGTAATCGGTACACACCGACTGCTTTCTAAAGATGTAAACTTCAAAAATCTAGGATTGCTTATTATTGACGAAGAACAGCGTTTTGGAGTAACGCATAAAGAAAAGATCAAGCGGATGAAGCAGGATGTGGATGTGTTGACATTGACAGCCACACCGATTCCAAGAACTCTTCACATGAGCTTGATTGGAATCCGCGATATGAGTGTGCTAGAAGAGGCGCCAACGGACCGAATGCCTGTGCAGACTTATGTAATGGAGCATGATGAAGAGATGGTTCGAGAGGCCATTCAGAGAGAGCTTGCCCGTAACGGTCAGGTTTACTATGTGTTTAATAAGGTAAATCAGATCGTGGACATGACAGCCCGCATAGCGTCTCTTGTGCCGGATGCCACTGTGGCTTATGCTCATGGTCAGATGAAAGAGCGAGAGTTGGAAGATGTAATGTATCAGTTTATCAATGGTGATATTGATGTGCTGGTTTCTACCACTATTATTGAGACTGGTCTGGATATTTCAAATGTAAACACAATGATTATCCATGATGCAGATGCATTAGGGTTATCACAGCTGTATCAGCTTCGAGGAAGGATTGGCAGATCGAACCGGACAGCGTATGCCTTTTTAATGTATCGCCGAAACAAACTCCTTCGGGAAGTAGCGGAGAAACGATTGGCTGCAATCCGGGAATTCTCTGAATTGGGAAGTGGATTTAAAATTGCAATGAAAGACCTTGAGATTCGTGGTGCGGGAAATCTGTTGGGAGCCCAGCAACATGGACACATGGAGGCGGTCGGATATGACCTGTATTGCAAGATGCTTAATATGGCGGTAAAAAAATTAAAGGGCGAGGAAGTACAAGAGTCCTTTGACACCACTTTGGAGATCGACGTAGATGCCTATATACCACCTGTGTATATTCAGAACGAAGGGCAGAAACTGGATATCTACAAGCGAATTGCATGCATTGAATCGGAAGATGAACGAGACGAAATGTTGGATGAACTAATCGACAGATTTGGAGATCCGCCAAAGACGGTGACAAACTTATTGTCCATCGCGGTGCTAAAGGCAAGGGCTCACCATGCGTGGATTACAGAAATATCAGAGAAAAACGACAGGATTCGTTTTGTTCTATACGAGAAGGCAGATGTAAACCCGGCGAAGATTCCAGAGGCGGTGCAGTTGTTCAAACCATATCTGAATTTCCGCATGGATGCCAAAAATCCATATTTTGTATATGAAAAGAAAAAGGGAAGTCCGGATTCCTTGACTATTGTAGAGAATTTCTTGAATTTTATGGAAACAGAATTGCTCAATAAAAAATAGGAAAAGGTTGCGGCAATGTATAAAAAAGGATATACTAAATTGGTGTCAGACATAGAATGGACACATTTTTGTGATATAGTCCATGTCTGAGAAATTGTCCGTATGAAGTCGGGCCAAGCAGGAGGAAGAAAAATGAAGTTAAAAAAATTAGTCGCACTGGCGTTGGCAGGTGTATTGCTTGCATCAACAGCCCTTTGCGGATGTGGGGAAAAAGAGATAGATAAAGAAGCCACAGTAGTTACAATCAATGATACACAGGTATCCCTTGGTTTTGCTAACTTTGTAGCTAGATATGAACAGGCTCAGAGAGACCAGTTCTATGTAGCATACATGGGTGACAGAGTATGGGAATCTGATAACGACGGAGATGGCAAAACATTAGAAGAAGATACAAAAGAAGACATCATGGGCCTGATCCAGGAGTGGTATCTGTTAGAGCAGAATAAAGATGCTTACGGTGTGGCTGTAAATGATGCACAGATGGCCATCATCAAAGAAACAGCAGCTGAGTTTATTGCAGATAATACACAGGAAGCTCTTGACCAGCTTGGTGCAACACAGGAATATGTTGAACAGATGCTTTATTTCTATGTTCTTCAGGATCTGATGCAGGAAGCTATTGAAGCGAAAGCGACTATTACTGTTACAGATGAGGATGCAGCTCAGAGAACTTTCAGTTACATCATGTTAGCTGGTCTTGGTGAGAAAGCAGAAGATGGCAGCTATAAATATTACTCAGATGCTGAGTTAGAACAGAAAGTTGTAGAGGCAGAGGCTGCGGTGGAACGTGCAAAAGCAGACTTTGATGCAGTTGCTGAAGAATATGATTACACAGGTACTACATATTCTTACAGTGCAGAAGACACACAGATGGAAGCATCTATGTTAGAAGCAGCAAATGCATTAAAAGAAGGAGAAGTATCTGACTTAGTTAAGAGCGCAAATGGATACTACGTACTCCGTCTTGACAGCGAATACGATAAGGAAGCTTCTGATAAGAATAAAGTTAGTCTGATTGCAGCAGAACGCGTTGCTTACTATGAAAGTGTTGTAGCAGAATACGTTGAAACAGCAACAATCACATTAGACAAGCAGCTGTGGAAAAATGTTACATTCGATACATTGTTCACAGTACCTACAGAAGATACAACAGCAGAATAAAAACATAACTCCTTCCGGAACCGTTTTCGGAAGGAGTTTTTTTGTGCGGGGCTCGTTCTGTAAAATATAGTATAACAATGAAAAAGCAGCCAAAAGGCTGCTTTTTCCGGGGAGATTGAGTTATGAAAATGTTAAATCAATTACCTATTGAACTTTGGGGATTCAATAAGTATTATGAAAGAGGTATTTCTAAGTGTCTGTTTGTCAAAGGAGTTTTAATCAGTTCCCTTTGACAGTTTTTATTATAGGACCGAAATATGTCTAAGTTGTGGCTGAATTATGAAACTCATCTTAAATAATCTAAAAGAAAAATAAACAAAATTAAGAAAAATGAGATTCTGAATAGCAGATGCCATGGATATGGAACATATACGACTAGGAGATCGAAAATATGGCTTTGAATATTGATAATATTATTTTGATAGGAATGCCTGGCGTAGGCAAAAGTACGGTAGGTGTTATTTTGGCGAAAATACTAGGATATGAGTTTGTGGACGCTGATTTGGTGATTCAGAAAGAAGAAGGCAAGCTACTCAAAGATATTATTGAGGAGGTGGGCCCAGATGGATTTATACAGGTGGAAAATAGAGTAAACAGCCAGTTGCAGGTGCATCACTCTGTTGTAGCTACCGGAGGAAGTGTTATTTATGGAGAGGAAGCTATGGCGCATCTAAAGTCCATTGGGACCGTTGTTTATCTGAAACAATCTTATCGGGTACTGAATCGCCGCCTTCACAATATCAAAAATCGCGGTGTGGTGTTAAAAGAAGGACAGACATTGCGAAGTCTTTATGAGGAACGAACTGTGCTGTATGAGAAATATGCCGATGTGACAGTGGATGAGTATGGGCTTAATATAGAAGAAACAGTGGATGCGATATGTCAGGTTTTGCAGGGTGAGTAACGGCATACATTTTTTTGCATATAATATGGTATGTTTGCTGGCAAATTGCGGGATATTTTTATAAAAATATAATGTTTTTTTGTTTCTACCAAGCTACTATATGTGATATAATACAAGTTGGGTTTTTATGAAAAAGAAGACTGCCTTTTGTTTTTCATTGTTTTGCAGATAATGATTGACAGATAAAGTGTATAGTCACTATAATAGGGAATCGTATGAGCATATAGCATAGGGGTGCAAAATGGATCAATATGTAATTAAAGGTGGTGTGCCATTAAAGGGCGCAGTTGAAATCGGCGGAGCAAAGAATGCAGCCCTTCCGATTTTGGCGGCAGCAGTAATGGCAGACGAGACTGTAACAATAGACAATCTGCCAAACGTACGAGATATCAATGTACTGTTGCAGGCGATCGCAGAGATTGGAGCCAAGGTTGAGAGAACAGGCCCACACTCTGTTAAGATCAACGGGGCATATATCAACAACGTTAGTGTAGATAATGAATTTATTAGAAAAATAAGAGCGTCTTACTATCTGTTAGGAGCGCTTCTTGGAAAATACAAAAAAGCAGAGGTTGCGCTTCCGGGCGGATGTGCCATCGGAAGTAGACCAATCGACCTTCACCAGAAGGGCTTTAGAGCTTTGGGTGCAAAATGTGAAGTGGTTCGCGGCGGCTTGCTTTCTGTAGAAGCTGACCAGTTAGTTGGCGGACATATCTATCTTGATAAGGTGTCTGTAGGTGCTACGATCAATATCATGATGGCAGCAGCCCTGGCTGAAGGCAAGACAGTGATTGAAAATGCGGCAAAAGAGCCACATGTAGTAGACGTAGCCAATTTGCTGAACTGTATGGGAGCCAATATCAGAGGTGCTGGTACAGACGTGATCAGAATCTCTGGTGTAAAGAAGTTACATAAGGCAGAGTATTCTATTATCCCAGATCAGATTGAAGCCGGTACATTTATGATGGCGGCAGCAGCAACTGGAGGAGATGTTACTGTTAAGAATGTTATTCCAAAGCATTTGGAAGCAACAACAGCAAAGCTTCTTGAGATGGGATGCCGTGTGGAAGAGGAAGATGATTCCGTGCGAGTAATTGCGCCACAGCGCTTGAAACATACAAGTGTGACAACGCTTCCATATCCTGGTTATCCTACAGATATGCAGCCACAGATTTGCGTTGCATTGGCTGTTGCATCTGGAATCAGTACAATTACAGAAAGCATTTTTGAAAATCGCTTTAAGTATGTAGATGAGCTGACAAAGATGGGAGCATCTGTTAAGGTGGAAGGCAATATTGCTATCATCAGTGGTGTGGAACGCTACACAGGCGCACGAGTAAGCGCACCGGATCTTAGAGCAGGCGCAGCGCTTGTTATTGCTGGTATGGCCGCAGATGGTATCACAGTAGTGGATGATATCTACTATATTGAAAGAGGATATGAAGGTCTGGATGAAAAGCTGGCAGCGTTAGGCGCTAAGATTGAACGCGTTAGTTCAGAGAAAGAAATCCAGAAGTTCAGATTGAAAATCTCATAACAAATTAGTACATTCATGATTGGAAGCCATAGTGGCTTCCAATTTTGTGGGTTTACGTTTTTTACTATAATTGATACATACTAATGTGCTAGTATGTTGAAATAATACAAAAGAAGCAATATGTATAGCAAAATAAAACACAAGGAACTGATTGCATATATTCAAGGAAAAAATTTGTTTATATACTTTTTGCAGTTGGTTTAGTAGATTACAATGGAGGAAAAATACCATGGAAAAATTATTATTTACTTCTGAATCCGTAACAGAAGGTCATCCAGATAAAATGTGCGACGCAGTATCTGATGCGATTCTCGATGCTTGCTTAGCACAGGACCCAATGAGCCGTGTTGCTTGTGAAGCAGCTAGCTGTACAGGATTCGTACTTGTAACAGGTGAAATTACAACAAAAGCTCAGTTAGATATTCCATCCATCGTTCGTAAGACAGTAAACGAAATCGGATATAACAGAGCAGAAACAGGCTTTGATGGACATACATGTGCAGTTATGGTTGCATTAGATCAGCAGTCTCCTGACATCGCTATGGGCGTTGACAAAGCTTTAGAAGCAAGAGAAAACAAAATGTCTGATGAAGAGATCGAAGCAGTAGGTGCTGGTGATCAGGGTATGATGTTCGGTTATGCTTCCAATGAAACAGAAGAATACATGCCATATCCAATCTCTTTAGCTCACAAAATGGCTCTTCAGCTTACAAAAGTTCGTAAAGATGGTACATTATCTTACTTAAGACCAGACGGAAAAACTCAGGTTTCCGTAGAATACGATGAAGCTGGCGCTCCAAAGAGATTAGAAGCAGTAGTATTATCTACACAGCATGACGAAGATGTTACACAGGAACAGATCCACGAAGACATCAAAAAACACGTATTTGACGTAGTTCTTCCACAGGAACTGATCGATGATGAAACAAAATTCTTCATCAACCCAACAGGCCGTTTCGTAATCGGTGGACCACACGGTGATGCTGGTTTAACAGGCCGTAAGATCATCGTTGATACATATGGCGGATACGCTCGTCACGGCGGCGGTGCTTTCTCCGGTAAAGACTGTACAAAAGTAGACCGTTCTGGTGCTTACGCAGCTCGTTATGTTGCTAAGAACTTAGTAGCAGCTGGCCTTGCTGACAAATGTGAAATCCAGTTATCCTATGCTATCGGTGTAGCTCAGCCAACATCTATCATGGTTGATACATTCGGTACAGGTAAACTTTCCGACGTAAAATTAGTAGAAATCGTTCGTGAAAACTTCGACCTTCGTCCAGCTGGCATCATCAAGATGTTAGACTTAAGAAGACCAATTTACAGACCTACAGCTGCTTACGGACACTTCGGACGTAACGATTTAGATCTTCCATGGGAAGCTTTAAACAAAGTTGAAGATCTTAAAAAATATCTGTAATTTATGAAAAGACTGTAAACTTCGGTATATAGCTTGAAAAAAGACATAAGCCTTGTTACGATTAGTATTCGTAACAAGGCTTTTTTGCGCATTGCAAACCTTTGGATGGCGGGAGGGCGACTTGTAGATGGATGCGAGCGGTTGAAACCATTCGCCTTTGTTCATGAGGAAATAAAATCTTTATAAATCCTTTCGAGAAAGGATGAATTTTATAAAGCAAATATGGTATGATACCCATGTAATAGAGAGGGATATCTATGAGACTGAAGACAAGATTAATCTTATCATTTTGCGTAATCGTATTTTTGCCGGTGGCGCTGACTTGCGCTGCGTTGTTCGGCTTTTATCAGATGCAGGTGCATTCTATTAAGCAGACTTACGGGTTGGAAGAAGAAGCCGGATCTCTGCTCTTTTCGAACTCTGTGCAGATGCTGAATCAGTATATTCAGGCAGATTACGAAGAACTGAAAGAACTGGCTATAAAAAATCCAAAGAAAATTCAAGATCTTGAGTATTTGCAGGAGAAGAATGCTTCGTTGGAGAATCGAAAAGCATTTGTGATCTGTACTGCCAACGATACCATTATCTACAATGGGTATCAGGGAGAGGTGGCTTATACGGATGCCGAACTTATGGAACTGCTTCCCGATTATGGTGAGGGAGACTTCCGGGATGGCGGTTTTTATATGGAAGGTGACCTGCAGTGGCTGATTAAGCAGATTGATTACGAGGACCTAATGGGAAACCACGGCAGCGTATACATTGTAGCCTTTGTGGAAAATGTACTTCCGGAAATGCGGCAGTTGTTGGTGGATCTAGGCATGTCTATCGTGCTGATCTTAATCTTGACAGCGGCGGTTATGACAATCTGGATCTACAAAGGAATCATTAATCCGATTTATAAGTTAAAACGAGCAACTCAAAATATCCGAGATGGCAATCTTGATTTTACCATTGAGGCGGAAAGTGATGACGAGTTAGGTGAGCTGTGCCGCAACTTTGAGCAGATGAGACAGCGGTTAAAAGACAGTACCGAAGAGAAGATTTCTTCAGAGAAGGAAAATCGTGTGCTGATTAGTAATATTGCCCATGATCTAAAGACTCCAATCACTACAGTAAAAGGTTATGCGGAAGGATTGATCGATGGGGTAGCCGATACGCCGGAGAAACAGGAGAAGTATATTCGAATGATCTATAATAAGGCCAATGAAATGGACCGCTTGATCAACGAACTGACTCTTTATTCTAAGATTGATACAAACAGAATTCCTTACAACTTCCAGAAGTTAAATGTTGCTGATTATTTCAAAGATTGTATTGAAGAGATTGGACTGGATCTGGAAGAGAAAAATATTGGACTTTCTTATTACAACTATGCGGATCCAAAGACGGTGATCATTGCTGATCCGGAACAGCTGATGAGAGTGATTGCCAATATTGTTGGTAATTCCGTAAAATATATGAATAAAAAAGTAGGATATATAAATATCCGAATAAAAGATGTGGGTGATTTCATCCAGGTAGAGCTGGAGGACAACGGACAGGGTATCGATATGAAAGACCTGCCACATATTTTTGATCGTTTCTATCGTTCAGATGCATCTCGCAATTCCAGCACTGGAGGAAGCGGCATCGGACTTTCCATTGTTCGAAAAATTATCGAAGATCACGGTGGAAAGATCTGGGCAACAAGCAAGGTAGGAACAGGAACGATCATGTATTTTGTAATTCGAAAATACCAGGAGGTGTCATATGAGTAAGATTTTAATTATCGAAGATGAAGAAGCTATTGCGGAT
>JAZQSD010000123.1:0-14341 GCA_045629925.1 Eubacterium sp. | reverse complement strand
AAGCGGTGCAGGTGTTCTTAGAGCAGGGAGATGGCGGCAACATCATCAACTTAGCTTCTGTAGGAGCTTTCAGAGCGGCAGCAGGTTCTGTATATTGCGCATCTAAGGCAGCAGTTGTATCCCTGACAAAAAATACAGCTTATATGTACATGCCAAACGGTATCCGCTGCAATGCAATCGCACCAGGTGGAATTGCAACAGAGATTGCAACATCCATGGGAATGCCTAATATGGCAGGCTATGGCCGTGTGCAGAATGTTCTGGCAGCAGCTCCAGCACCAGGCTCAGCAGAACAGATTGCATCTGTGGCATTGTTCCTGGCAAGTGATGAATCCAGCTATGTAAGTGGCGATGTGATCATGGTAGATGGCGGCTGGGCAGCATCATAAGATACAAAGAAAAAGTTTTTATAAACCTCCTTAAAATGTTAGTGAAGGAACCGTCTTGTTGGCGGTTCCTTTTTCTACTTTATTTGTTGAAACCCATACTTCGAGATGCTATACTTAAAGTTAAGAAATTGTGATTTGATGTATGGAGCCGGTCTGGTTTTGGTGCTCAAAAGTCAGATCGACTGATTAAAGGAGGATACAAGAATGGAACAGTACAAACAGGAATTTATTGAATTTATGGTTGAGTCAGACGTGTTAAAGTTTGGCGAATTTACATTAAAGAGCGGACGTAAGTCTCCATTTTTCATGAATGCAGGAGCTTATGTAACAGGTTCTCAGCTTCGCCGTCTTGGTGAATACTATGCAAAAGCTATCTATGATCATTATGGAACAGATTTTGATGTTCTTTTTGGACCAGCTTACAAAGGTATTCCACTGGCTGTTGTTACAGCAATCGCTTTCAGTGATCTGTACGGCAAAGAAGTTCGTTACTGCTCTGACAGAAAAGAAGAAAAAGATCACGGCGCAGACAAGGGAAGTTTCCTTGGCAGCAGCTTAAAAGATGGCGATCGTGTAGTTATGATCGAAGATGTTACAACTTCTGGCAAATCTATGGAAGAAACAGTTCCAAAGGTAAAAGGTGCGGCAGATGTAGAGATCGTTGGTCTTATCGTTTCCTTAAACCGTATGGAAGTTGGTAAGGGTGGAGAGAAATGTGCTCTCGATGAAGTAAAAGATTTATATGGTTTCGAAACAAATGCTATCGTTTCTATGGCAGATGTAGTAGAGCATTTATACAACAGAGAATGTCAGGGGAAAATTGTTATTGATGATACATTAAAAGCGGCAATCGACGCATACTATGTAGAGTACGGCGCAAAATAAGGAGTAAGATCGATCAATGACGAATGACAGGCAAAGAAATATTGAGAAGTTAGTTTTTCGGATTTTGTTTGCTGCTTACGTATTGTTGTTTATTTACTTTTTGTTTTTTGCGGAGATGACCGGGCGGACAATTTCTGATAGAACGTATCATTATAATTTGGTCTTATTTAAAGAAATCAAGCGTTTCTTAATGTACAGAGAACAGCTGGGCTGGTTTGTGGTGTTTGCAAATCTGGCGGGAAATGTTCTGATATTTGTGCCATTTGGAATGATGATACCGTTTTTGACAAACAATTTTAAAAAATTTTGGGGCGTTTTGCTGCTGACCTTTGAATTGAGTGTGCTGGTGGAACTGGTGCAGCTTTTGACAAAGGTGGGCAGTTGCGACGTTGATGATATACTGCTAAACACCATAGGCGGCATCATGGGATATGTATGTTATGTGATCGCTGTCCGATGGAGGAGGAAAGTGCGTTATGGCAAGTAATCGCAGGGAATATTATAAACATAATAAGAAACGAATTAAACGCGAATTAAAGAACACCTTAAACGGTGTTCTTTCCGCTTGCTTTGGATGTGTGGCGGTGGTTCTTTTCCTGGTGTCTGTAGGACGTTCTTTTAGCGCGGCAGGGGAGGCTGGTGTACTCTTAGGCACAATGGGACTGTTTGGCCTGCTTTGTGGAGCTGGAGGACTGGTGCTGGGAATATTGGCTTTGAGAGAACCAAATATCAGACCGGCATTGCCAAGGCTTGGACTTATTACAGGCAGCATCTGCACAGTTGTTTTTCTAGTGCTGTACATAATGGGCGCCACAGCGGCTTAGTTTATAGGAGATTTATTAATTCATGAAATATAAAACAATTTTTCAGGAAGCAAATGAAAATGCAATGGAGCGCTGGGAGTTAGTTGTTGAGCGCTTGGAAAATATCGTAGAAGAAAATACTGTTCCAGAGAAATATCAGGATTATTTTCAGGAGACAGCGGAGTACCTGCTGTATCTGAATTCTTTGGCAGAATTAAAACTGCAGGGGTCATTTTATGATGCAGATATGGAAGAGTGGCAGTACCGTAACGAGATGCTTCACGGAGGCGTAAAACCAGAGATTTACGCTACATGCTATGGAAATCCAGCATACGCAGTCAGCCAGTTTGGCACAGAAGCAGGACAGCTTCTTAGCTTTTTGTATGCGGAACTGCAGTCTGGTATTGGCTATGTGTATGAAGAAAGATTTTTCGCTTTTGTAATGCTCTGTGAACTGTTTGTTCAAGTTTACAATTGCTTTGAGACAGAAGGCGAACCTGATCTAAAAGAAGCTCAGGAAATCGTTTACTGGTTCTTCCATGACTACAGTGAGATCTTTGCTGCATGGCAAGTTGAAGAAATGATTAATCCAGATTACGACTATTGCACAAGCATTGTGATGGATTCTGATCTCAATGACCTTCGTTATCTGTATCACTATGGACTTCCAGTAACAGAAAACGAGCTCAAAACAGCAGAATATATGAACTCCATGAGCCAGGAAGAAGTGCAGGCCATGGCAGATACATTTACAGAAGGCTATCGCATCGGTTTTGTAATGACAGGCAAGGACCTTTCAAAGAAAGAGACTGTTCAGATTCATTACTATATCGGTTTCGAGCGAATGATCCGTGCGGCAGTTCAGAATTTTGAAAAAATGGGCTTAAAGCCAACAATCAGCAAGACAATCTGGTCTTCTTTCTTTGGACATGGTGTAAAACGTGGTGCTTGTTCCACAAGTACAAATAAACAGTTTGATTTTGACCACAGAGAAGACAGAGCATATTATTTCAACAAATCATTTGTAGAGCGCAGATTAGAAGTTCTTCGCACTGCCTTTGAAAAAAATAAAGAGTTAGCAGGACTTCACGCAGGACCGGCTGTGTTGGAAGTGTTCGGTGAAGAACCATTTGCCCCAGAGAGCAAAGAAGAAGCCATTCACTATTCTGACAAACAGCAGCAGCTGAATGTTTATAATGCATCAGTTTCTGGTCAGATCACAAATGAATATATCAAAGGCGAGGAACGAAGCTTTACAATTATTGCATATCCAGTGCCAGCGATTGGTGATAAGTTCGAAGAGATTTTTGCAGAGACTGTAAAGATCAACACTTTGGACTACACAACATATCAGCGGATCCAGCAGAAGATCATCGATGTGCTTGACCAGGCTGATTATGTGGAAATCAAAGGTAAGGGCGACAACCAGACAGATCTGAGAGTGCAGATCTATCCACTGGCTGATCCTGATAAGCAGACAGCTTTTGAAAACTGTGTTGCAGACGTAAACATCCCTGTTGGGGAAGTGTTTACATCTCCAGTTTTGAAGGGCACAACAGGTGTGCTTCATGTGACAGAAGTATTCTTAAATGAACTTCAGTACAAGAACCTGAAAGTAGTTTTTGAAGACGGTATGATCACATCCTACGACTGCAGTAATTTTGAGTCTGAAGCGGAAAACCAGAAGTACGTAAAAGATAATGTTCTGATGCACCATGATACTTTGCCAATGGGTGAGTTTGCTATCGGAACAAATACAACTGCATACAAGATGGGTATGGATTATCAGATCATGGACAAACTGCCAATTCTTATTGCAGAAAAATGCGGTCCACACTTCGCTGTAGGTGATACTTGTTATTCTCACGCAGAAGATACCAGCGTGTACAATCCAGACGGCAAAGAGATTGTGGCTCGCGACAACGAAGTGTCCCTGCTTCGTAAAGAAGATATGTCCAAGGCATATTACAACTGCCATACAGACATCACCATCCCATATCACGAGTTGGATACAATCACAGTGTTCACCAAAGATGGCGCGCAGATTCCAGTTATCGTAGACGGACGATTCGTGGTGCCAGGCACAGAAGAGTTAAATGTGCCGCTGGATGCTATGTAGAAAAGTGTATTATTACACAGAATTTAGATTTAAAATAATTTTTATTGAGTTTACAGTAGGGTTGAAAGCATCTGGACGAAAGTCCAGGTGCTTTTTTGAATTTTTATTTTGTGTTTTGTATGATATAATGTAGCGAGTATTGATGAATACAGTTAACAATTTTGGAGGTTTGCTAAGTGCCAGATTTGAAAAAAAGAATTCACATATTTCAAAAGCCGCATCTGCAGGTAGCAGGTGTTCTAGTACTGATAGGGCTTGCCTTGTTATTGCTAGTATACAATAGTATCAACAGTACACATGCAGTAGGTGCTATGATAGCACAGGTGCGTTTTGAGGGGGAATATCGCATCGAGGATGGTCAGTGGCAGCCGATCAGAGAAGGGGAGCATATTCCTGCGACAAAAGGGGATGTAACGTTGCGAGGTAATTTCCACATATTTGCTCCTGATGGTGAATATGCTGGCCTTTATACTGCGGACACGCCGATTGCTTTTTATACGGATCATATTAATTTGATTTTTCGTCAAGGCGATGGAGAAAGTAATATGATTGACCACGAAAACTCGATGTATGGTATTTCTGCCTGTGGCACAGGGTGGACTGCGTATTCGTTTTTGCCTGACTGTGAAGATCCTATTGAAATTACTGTTCACAATCCGCATCGTTTCGGAAACGAAAGAGCTATTGATGAAATGATCGCTAATGTTGCTATTTGGGACAGCATTGATTTTGAAAAAAGTGTAATTGAAAGTGGGAAAACACAGCAGAATACAGGGCTGTTTTTTATTATTCTTTCGTTTGTAATGTTGGGTTCTGCGTTGCTTTCTGCGTTGCTTCGCATACAAACAGGACGTATTATATGGCTGTTTGGAGCAACAATCCTTATGGCGGGAATCTATTTGAGGTTTAACGTATCAGGCGTTGCTTTCTGGAGTGAATACGTTGATTTTAATACATCGATTCTTGGGTTTTCCATGATGTTCTATATGCTGTTCATAGCAGGAATCATTACATATTCCATGAAGGAAACCAAAAAAGTCGGTTATATTACAACTGCTGTATTGGGAGTTGCTGATGGTGTATACATTATTCTGCCTGTGTTGTCAGGAATCCCATTTTATGATATGTGGCTGCCGTGGATAATCACCCAGGGCGTGGCAAATGTGGTTTATCTTGTTTGTCTGATAAAAGAATCTATATCAGCGGAGAAAAAAGATCGTTGGATTCGAGTAGGCTTGATGCTGACGCTGGTTTGTTATGCGGTAGACGTGTTTGCAACAGCTGAGGGCTTCTGGAAGGGCGGAGTTGTTTCTAAATACATTTTCTTTGTTTTGTTTGTTGCAGCTCTCTTTGTTGTGTTGCGGTTTATTCCAGAAAGTATCAATGCAACAATGAAGGCAAAAGAGTTAGAATTGCAAAGAAGCCGCCTTGAAGCAGAAAAAAGTATCGTAGAGGCAGAACTGAAGGAAAGTAGAATTTCTATAATGCTGTCTCAGATTCAGCCGCATTTTATTTACAACACACTTGGTACAATTGAACGAATGTGTTTGAGGGATCCTGAGAAAGCCTTTGAACTTGTGCGGAATTTCAGTCTGTATTTAAGAGGGAATTTCAGCGAGCTTAACAATGTAATTCCTATTCAATTTGAAGAAGAACTTAAACATGTAGAATATTACGTAAATATTGAAAAAGTTCGGTTCCCAGATATGAATATTGTATATGATGTGAAAACCACAGGATTTCTGCTCCCAGCATTGTCTGTGCAGCCGCTGGTAGAAAATGCCATCAAGCACGGGCTGATGCGCCTTGAATCAGGGGGGACAGTGGTGATTCGCTCATATGAAACAGATAAGCATTATTGTATAGAAGTAAAAGATAACGGTGTAGGATTTGACACAAGCCAGCCTATAGATGAGAAAAAACATGTAGGGCTCTGTAACATTCGCGGAAGATTAAAAGCAATGGTAAGCGGAGAGCTGCTTCTTGAAAGTACGATAGGCGTTGGCACTTGTGCGGTTATAATGATTCCAAAGGAAGTGACAGAATGAAAGCAATAGCAGTTGATGATGAAATATATATGTTGGAAACGTTGCAGGAGGTAATAGCTGCGTCTTCTGATATTGAGCAGGTAGAGTCATTTACTTCCTGTTCTGCAGCTCTTGCGTATGTAGAAGAAAATCCGGTAGATGTGGCTTTTCTAGATATAAACATGCGTGGCATGGGTGGGCTTACGCTTGCTGAAAAACTGATCGAACTTCAACCAGATTGTAAGGTTGTTTTTTGCACAGGGTATGAAGAATACGCTGTGTCTGCTTTTCAGCTGCATGTATCCGGATATTTAATGAAACCGATTACAGCAGAAGCGGTACAGAAAGAAATTAATCATATTAAAGGCGTTAAGGCCAAAGAGAAACTGCTTACGGTCAAATGTTTTGGCAATTTTGAGGTGTTTCGCAACGGAGAACTTCTTCCTTTCAAAAGAAGGAAAACAAAAGAATTCTTGGCTGTTTTGGTGGATCGAAAAGGTGCAGGCCTGACGGCAAAACAGATTTGTGCAATTTTGTTTCCTGAAGATACCGATGATAACAAAAATGCGATTTATCTGAGACAGCTGGTTCTGGATTTGAAAAACACACTGAAGTTGATTGGTGCAGAGAGCGTTCTTCGACACGACAGCCCTTATTACAGAATCGATGTAGATTTGATAGATTGTGACTATCTTAGTTTCCTGGAATGTGGTAAACCGAAGTTCCATGGAGAATATATGACGCAATATAGTTGGGCGGAAGAAGTATGCGCAATGCTTTAACATCCTGTAACACCTCTGTAACGCGCCTTGGGGTATATTCTTGATACCTAAAACAAGGAGGAAAAAAGTTTGATTTATTATGTTTTTATTGAGGCGCTTGCAGCAATTATCATAGGACTTCTTATTGCGATATGCTCTAAAAAAGCAAGTGGTGTGGTTTATGGTAAAAGAGATAAGATTGGAAGAATTACCAATATTATTTTGATTTTTGTTTATTTGGTTCTTTCACCATTATATTTGGGGTTAGGTATCTTCTCTTTTCCAGAACATGACGGTTTTTTAGGAATACTTGGATGGATCATTGCTGTCATCATTTCTTCTGCAGCTCTGTTCTGTGGCATTGGTCTTGGGCTGTCAGTAGCTCTGCGTAAAAAAGGAAAGAGTAAACAGAGTTTCGCGGTACAGTTTTTAGGTTTTGTGGGAATCGGGCTCACAGTTGTACTGTACGTTGTATTCACTGGGAATTTATTAAGTTATCTCAATTAATTGCCCGTGTATAGCAGTTAATTTATACTAAAAATATATCAAAAAAGAGATAAAGAGTGGCAGCTTATGGCTGCCACTCTTTAATTTTTTTTGTAACGCTTTTGTAACGCGTGATTTAATAAAATGAAAGATACATTAAAATTTAATATACAAAGGAAAACGTTATGATTAAAGACAGAACAACGCAATTAATTTATCAGACAATCTACTGCACATTAGGTATTGTGGGGTTTTTTGCAAGCCTTGGTATTTTTGATGATATCACCATGTTCCGATGGGATTTTTATGTACATTTCACAGCGCTTAGCAACTTCTTATGCATTGTTATTATGTTTGCAACATTGATCCAGACAGTGAAGAAAAGAGAAGACGGTTTTGTTACGATTCCACCTGCCTTAAAGTTCCTTGGACTTATGAGCATCTTGCTGACATTCCTTGTGTTTAACATCTTGCTTGCAGGAGCAGAAGGCCGTGATCCACAGCTTAACTGGCGTATCGGAAGCATTCTTTTCCATGTAGTGCTCCCAATAATGTATATCTTAGAGTGGTTCTTATTCTACGAGCGCAAAAAAATGAAATGGTTTCATCCATTTATTGCTACAGTATTTCCGCTGGCGTACGTTGCGTACATATTTATTCAGGCTACTATTATGAATTTTGACACATCTTTGTTGATTCCTGGCACAAGCACACCTTTTATTTACCCATATTTCTTTTTGAATCTTGAGACACAGGGTGTGGGCGGAGTTGCAAAATGGGTTGTTATTTTGTATGTGGCATACGTGATTGTTGGGTTTATCTTCTTTGCCATTGACAAGCTTGGAAAACAGAAGAAAAGTATTTAAAAATTATGGATAAATTAGTTCGAAAAATCGAAATTCCGCTGGCGAAAAAAGCAATAGAGAGAGCGGGATTATATATAGTAAAAAAAGAAGACCTTAATCGGTTGGCAGAGATTGCTTCAGATGCTTACCGTGAGTATCCACTTCATAACTGGTTTACAAAGGGTAAATACGACGAAAAAGCATCTAAGCTGATTATGCAGATTTCATTAAAAACAATGGTGGAAGATGCGGTTATTTACGCAGACAGTGAAGAAATGAACGGATTTGCCGTGTGGCTGCCTTTTGGTTTTACAGGCAGCAAGACACTTCCGTTTTTGATGAGTGGAGGTTTGAGCCTGATTCTTCATGCAGGTCCAGGTATCATTGGAAGACTTCTAACTTATGAAACCTATGCAATGAACCTGAAAAAAGAATTTACGGACAATTACGATTGGTACCTATACAATCTGTCTATAAAAAAAGAGGCTCAGGGCAAAGGAATTGCCAGCAAATTATTGCGGCCTATGCTGTCATTTTGTGATAGAGAAAGAATGGTTGTTTATTTGGAAACAAATAAGGAAAAGAACGTAAGCTTGTATAAATATTACGGGTTTGAACTGAAAAAAGAAGAGCTGATTCCGAAAACGGATGTTACGCACTACGCAATGGTGAGAGAACCGGATTACTCGATTGTATAAGTAAGAAGAAAAATTATATAAAGGAGCAAAGAACAGTGGCTAAAAAACAAAAAAAATTTGCAGATGACGGCTGGGCTGTTTGGGTTGACGGCGATGATACCAGTACAGTTTATATCAATGATTGGCTGAATCCAAAAGGGAACAGTTATGTGGATCTGGCTATTCGTCTGCGCGGTATAAAATCAAGTAAATATTTATATGTATATGTTCCATTTGCGATTTCTTTGAATGAGATTGTGGACGTGTCTTTGCTTTTTGAAAATACAAAGATTTTACAGGCAACTTTTAGTGCCGCTTGTATTATAGATTATATGAAGAATGCCTATACTTCTGAGATTGCTTACAATGGCAAAACGGTAGATATTGTGCATATAAGTACTGTTCCATATGAAGTAAAGGCTATGTCCAAAGGAACACTCATCAGCGTTAATATTGAAAATATACAGGCATCTCTCGATAACGATGAAGCTTATTTTCTTTGGCGCATGCCGCACAAATCTCTGGATGAGATCTTTAAACCACGCATTCATGTAGGTGGTGTAATGGCACGACTTCGAGATCTGTTTACAACACCTGTAATTTCTGAAAAATACGGCTACTCCATCCGTATTAACGAATCCAGACTTTTGCCAGAAGAAATTACCAGAATCGGAGCCTTCCATCGCCAGAAACTTAAGAAAGCGGTTGTTACACTTTCCATAGATGAGAATTATGAGCTTAACGATGCAGGGTGCTATCGCATTCGTCGTCTAGAAGAAGATCTGTACAAAGAATATCTTCCATCAGATTACAAATGTGAAGATGTTATCACCTATCAGTGGAATCAGAATCGGGACGATAATTTAAAAGGACATTTTAATTTTTATTACAATGTTGCAAAAAATTCCGTTAGCAGCGGAAGTGTGCTTGTATATATGATATCGATTTTAGTGATTGGTGTAATAGGCAATCTGATTGCAGCGTTGATTCAAACGCTGGCAGGCACACTTTAACAGAAAGGTTGTTTCATGAGATTAATTATTCCAATATTGCTTAATTGTATTTTGGTTCTTGCCGTTTATCTCATCGACAAGCATACACCAGCGGGCAAATTATCCTATATGAAGAAACAGGTAATCATAGGTATTTTGTTTGGTGGTGTTTCTGCATTTGCATCTGGTTATGGGGTTGAATGGCTTGGAACAACAGTAAATGTTCGCGATGCAGCACCGTTATCTACAGGACTTATATTTGGTGCGCCGGCTGGAATTATAGCAGGCTTGATCGGAGGAACTTATCGTTGGTTCTCTGTATACTGGGGCGGTGGCGCATATACACAGTTGGCATGTAGTCTGGCTACGATTCTTGCCGGATTTATGGCGGCCGGATTGCGAAAATTGATGTTTGATAATAAAAAGCCAACATGGGGATATGGTGTTTGTATTGCGGTGGTATGTGAAGTTATTCACATGATATTGATCTTTGTTACCAACATGGACAATTCATCCTATGCCTTTGAATTTGTAAAAGGAGCGGCTGTTCCAATGATGCTTGGCAATGCCATTGCCGTAGGCGCAGCCATTGCGATTGTAACTCTTTTAAGCCGCGAACGTTTTATGCGCAAAAAGGGAACAGAACGCATTGCAAATACTTTCCAGCGCTGGCTGCTGGCATGTATTATTATTGCCTATGTAGTTACAAGTTCTTTTACATTTGTTTTGCAAAATGGAATTGTAAAGATTGAAACCCAAGAGGTTTTTACGGCAGCAATCAATGATGTTGAGGCGGACATTAAAAGAAAATCCGATGCACAGCTTTTGCGCATTGCAAAGGATGTAAAGATTGATTACGAAAAATATGATGAGATTTCATTCCAGCTCCTTATTAATAAATATGACATCAAAGAAGTAAATGTGGTGAATGAGGATGGTCTCATCATCAATTCTACAGAAGAAGATGTGATTAATACTTATGATATGAATAGCAAAGCACAGTCCAAGGAGTTTGTGGATAAGCTCAAAACACAAGATTCCTTCGTTCAGGAGTACAGTCCTCGAGGGAAAGACCAGTCAGTCTGGAGAAAATATGCAGCTGTCAATCTCGCAGATGGTGGGTTTATTCAGGTTGGTTATGATGCGGAGCAGTTCCATCAGATGCTGGATGCGTTTGTGGTTGATGTGACCAAGAACCGTCATGTTGGAACAGGTGGTTTTGTAGCTGTGTGTGATGAGCAGCTGAATCTTGTAATTGACAATGAATACGCTGGTCTGCCTATTTCCGCCATAGGTATTACACCACCTGAAGAAATGCAGGAAGGTAACACAGCAACGGCACTTTATTATGCGGATATCATAGATGGTAAAACGAATGAAAGTGCAAAATATATGTACGTATTTAAGTTTGTAGAAGGCTATTGTATTATTGCAGCCATGCCACAAGCGGAAGCTATGTTTATGAGAGATGCTTCCCTGTATACAAGCATCTTTATGCAGGTGCTTATCTTTGCGGCACTGTTTGTTTTTATCTACATACTTATCAAACGTGTAATCATTAACAACTTGAATAAAATTAATGATACCTTGGGACGAATCACCAAAGGGGATTTGAATGTGACGGTAGATGTTCGTTCCAATGCAGAGTTTTCTTCCCTTTCGGATGACATCAATTCTACGGTTGCAACATTAAAGCAATACATTGCAGAAGCTGCAGCTCGAATTGATAAAGAGTTGGAATATGCAAAGCAGATTCAGCTTTCTGCTCTTCCAACGAATTTCCCTGCAGGGGAGGATTACAAGATCTATGCCCAAATGATAGCGGCAAAAGAAGTTGGTGGAGATTTCTATGACTTCTATAAGCTTAGCGATACTACAGTTGCCTTTCTAGTAGCGGATGTTTCTGGAAAAGGTATTCCTGCAGCGATGTTTATGATGACCGCAAAAACAATTATCAAAGACTTAGCTGAGAGAGGATTGGCAGTAAACGATATTTTCACATTAGTTAATGAAAAACTGTGTGAAAACAACGAATCCGGTATGTTTGTAACTGCTTGGATGGGTATCTTGGATCTGACTACTGGCAAGATCCAATTTGCAAATGCAGGGCACAATCCACCTCTTTTGAAACAGGAAAACGGTTCATTCGAATACTTAAAAATGCGTGCAGGATTTGTTCTTGGGGGCATGGATGGCATCAAATATCGTGCGGGTGAAATTACCCTTTCACCAGGGGACAGACTGTTCTTATACACAGACGGCGTTCCTGAGGCAACGAATCTAGAGAACAAGCTGTATGGAGAAGAAAGACTGCAGGAATTTATGAATGCAAATGCTTCTATGGAAGCTTCAGAACTTTTAACAGCTATAAAATCCAGCGTGGATGAGTTCGTGGGAGAAGCCCCACAGTTTGATGATATTACCATGCTGTTGTTTGACTACAAAATAGAAAAGGAAGGTGAGCGAGACGTGAATAGAACATTCCCGGCAAAAGTGGAGGCATTATCTGATGTCTTGGGTTTTGTTGAACAGGAACTGGACAACTTAGAGTGCCCTATGAAGATCCAAACGGCAGTCTGTGTAGCCATTGAAGAAGTGTTTGTCAATGTAGCTCACTATGCCTATGGAGAAGAAGAAGGAGATGTGACATTCGGTATTGGCTTTGATAAAGAAAGTCGTACGATTACCTTCCGCTTAGCAGACAGAGGCATTCCTTTTGATCCACTGAAGAAACCAGATCCTGACATCACGCTTTCTGCGGAAGAACGCGAGATTGGCGGATTGGGCATCTTTATTGCAAAGAAGACAATGGATACACTCGCTTATGTCCATGAAAATGGCGAAAACATATTAACAATGACCAAGGAAATATAAAGGAGACTGATAGACATGACTATTGAAATTAAGAAAACTGCAGAAGAAACTACAATTGAGATTGCTGGAAGATTGGATACTATCACAGCTCCAGCTCTGGATAAAGCGATCAATGAAGATATCGGAGATACAACAAATCTTGTTCTTGATGTAAAAGGGCTTTCTTATATTTCCAGTGCCGGCCTTCGCATTATCCTGGGCGCACAGAAGAAAATGCAGAAGATTGGATCTATGAAGGTAATTAATGTTTGCGATGAAGTTATGGAAGTGTTCGAGATGACTGGATTTGCAGATATACTGGTGATTGAGTAATGAAAAAAAACAAACTTGTTTTTCTGCTTTTGTGTTTTATAGTTGCATTTTGTTTTGTCGGCTGCGCTCAGAATCCGGTGGTGGACGACTCGCAAAATCAAAGTTCCCAAGTAGAAACAGATGATACGGGAAGTCAGAACGGTGGAGAAAATCCTGGCAGCACAGAGAATATTCAAGATATCCAAGGGTCAGAAAATGTTGCCGATGGATACAGTGTGGATTTTACGAAAATCTCTCCAATGATCAAAGAAAATGTGGGCGAAGAGGTGTTGTCTGCGGCACAAACTGTGATGGAAGCTTTTTTGCGCTATGAGAACAGCGTCGCTATAACTGTAAGCGGCAATAGCCAACGCTTTTTGAATGACATGGCATATGTGATTCATTGCACTTGCCCAATGTTTGATGCGTTTACGGATTTTAATGAAATGACATCCTATGATGCATCGGCGGGGACTGTGTCTTGGAATTTCTATGTGGAGAAATCAGAGTTTGACAGCAAGCTGGAAGAATTTATTCTGACTGTTGAGAAATACTTGTCAGCAGTACAGACAAGTGACAGTGAAGCAATGCGAGCAATGCTTTTGTACTATGCTGTTATTGAGGACTTGAACTATGATTATGGACTGATTGGAGAAAACTTTGAAAAGCTGAGCAAAGAAGAGGCGGATTTAAAGTCCTCTCCATACTATGTGCTTATGGAAAAAAGCGGTATCTGCACAAATATTGCGCAGGCCTATGTTTTCCTCTGCACGCAGGCAGATATAGAATGTGGGACAGTTCTGCATACAGGCGGCAGTGCTATGCACATGTGGAATATTGTAAAAATTGATGATAAGTATTATTATTGCGATCCGACATGGGACGCAAATACCTCTTTAAAATACTTTGGAATAACTGCTGCAGACCGCGCGAGCTGGGCAGGAGAATATTCTGCAGAAGAAGGAACCATGCTTTCTGTAGTTGTTCCGGAGAGGTATACAGTATCAGATTCTCGCTTTGAAACACTGCGGGAAAAACTCCCTCTTGAAATATCTGAGTTGAAAGTGGATAAAGAATTGCAGACAATTACGTTTGTCGGATATGAGTACGAATACGTATTCGAATGCAAAGAATAGAAAAGACTAAAAAAGTAATCTTACCTTGGTTAGGGCGATTACTTTTTTGCGTTTAT
>JAZQSD010000122.1:0-6665 GCA_045629925.1 Eubacterium sp. | reverse complement strand
AAAAAAACAAAATATTCCATTGGCATTTTTGATAAAATTTGCTTGCATAATTTTATGCAAAATGATAGTATTATTGTCGGTGCAAATAATATAAGCGGGTGTGGCGGAATTGGCAGACGCGCCAGATTTAGGTTCTGGTGTCCCCGACGTGCAGGTTCAAGTCCTGTCACCCGCATTAGCTGAAAAGTGTTGGTTTTATTGAGATTTCAGTAAGGTCAACACTTTTTTCTTTATCGAAATAAAAGGTTGTTTTAGGGAGAAATAGTATGAAAAAAGTGTTCAAAAGATTGATTACTCTTGTGCTGGCAATTACTTTGGTATTTGGCGTTGCACAGATGGATGCCTATGCGGCTACAAAGTATAAGATAAACGGTGTGACTGTTTCTGTGACAGATTATTCTTCCGAACCAGATGAGTGTTGGGTGTACGCAAATCATCTTTATAGAAAGATATGGGGGCATGAGTTCTCGAATAAGTTTGATGATGATGAAAACTCGCTTCGTAATCTTACTGACAGCCAGTTGACCCTCACTCCAGAACATTTAAAACGATATGTATCAAATGCAGAATTAGGGGCAGTTTTGCGTGTGTGTGATAAAAAGTGGCTTCACGACAGAGATGGATGGGGACACAGCCAGATCATTGTGCAGAAGGACGCCAACGGTTTTACGGTATTGGAAGGTGGCTTGTCTAATTCTCCATATCGCAGGGAACATTATTACACATGGGATGGCTATTGTAATTCCCGTTGGCCAGGAAAATATGCCTATATCAAATATATTAAATGGCCGGGGGCGCCTGCGTTTAAAGAGCCAAATGGAACTCTTGAAAAAGCTCTCGCCACAGACAGTTCCAAGGTTACTCTGAAATGGACAACCTATTGGAATTTTACTGCAAAGTATAAAGTAGAACGCGCCACAAGTCAGGATGGACCATGGACGGTAGTTGCGACGATTACAGATGGCAGTATGACCTGGACTGACACAAAGGCAGAACCTGGAAAAACTTATTTCTACAGGGTAGAACCATATGATAAATCTGGGGATGATGGACGTTACACAAACGTTGTACAGGTTCTTACTAGATCTAAGCTTACAACAACAGCAGATTCTTCTGCGGAGCCATCTATCACATTGAATTGGACAAAAACACAAGGTTACACTGCCGGTTACTGGGTACAAAAAGCTGCAAGCAGCAAAGGACCTTGGACAACAGTGCAGACGATTAATGATACAAATACCACTTCCTGGAAAGATACAGACATTACTTCCGGAACAATGCAGTATTATCGAGTACAGCCTTTTAACGGTTCCAACAAAGGCGGCGAATGTTCTATAGTTTCAGGCGCAAGAGCATTTGCACTGTCAGCGGAGCCATACGATGGAACAGTGTCTCGTGTATATGGAAAATCACGTTATGAAACTTCTTACCAGATAGCTGGTGAACTGCAGGAGAGCCTGGGGGTAGATCAGTTTGATGCAGTCGTTCTTGCAACTGGAACGAATTTTGCAGATGCCCTTTCTGGAAGTTATCTGGCATATGTAAAAGGTGCACCAATTCTTTTGACAAATGGCCAGTCTGACGCTGATGCCATCAAGGGATTTTTGGAAAACAATCTTTCTGAAGAAGGCATAGTCTATATTCTGGGTGGAACTGCAGCGGTGTCTCAGGACCTGGAAGATTCCTTGGCGGATTATCAGGTGAAGAGAATCAAAGGCGCCAATCGATACGAGACAAATATTGAGATTTTAAAAGAGGCTGGGGTTTCTGAAGAAGAACTTTTAATCTGTACTGGGAAAAATTATGCGGACAGTCTTTCAGCTTCAGGTGCAAAAAAACCAATCTTGCTAGTGGGAGAGTCACTGTCAGAAAAACAGAATGAGTATTTAGACAGCTTAACCTGCGAAAACTTTTATATTATCGGAGGAGATGCGGCAGTATCCTTAAGTGTGGAGGAAGATTTCGCTGTTAGAGGAACTGTAGAACGCATCAAAGGAAAGAATCGATATAAAACATCCGTTGCTGTAGCATCTAAGTTTGTTGAAAATCCTTCAGCAGTAGTATTGGCATATGGCCAGAACTTCCCAGACGGACTCTGTGGTGGTCCGTTGGTTGCAAACCTAAATGCGGCGCTTGTTCTCGCAGAGGAGAGTGCAGCGCTTGAGATTCATGATTATGTAATTGAGCATCAGATTAAAGAAGGTGTTGTTCTTGGCGGAAGCGCAGCGGTATCGGACCTTGCTGTAAGAGTAGTCTACGGAATGAGTGTGGACGATGAAATCATTGCCAAAAAGTTTCAGTAGATTTTTGAACTATTAAAAATTATATGAATATTAAATGCTGTAAAAATAAAAAAGTGTTGTATCTGACTGAGGAAGTCAGATACAACACTTTTTCTTTATAAGGTATTTATTCTGCAGGAGTGTATACGAGAGAATAAACAGCACCGTCTTCGATAGGAGTGCTGTCAACACCTGTCTGGGCATATTCGCCGTTGATCAGCAATGACCAGTATGCGTTGTCAACTTCATAGATTGCCTGTTCGCCGTCTACTTCGGAGATCATCAGGCCGTATTCGCCCATCTCGCCAACTACAAGGCCTTCTTCCATGAGAACTTCTCCGAGCATATCTGCGTCAGATGTGTAAGTGAATTCTTTTGTAGTTTGGTCTGCGTGAGTTACCTCAACTGTAAAGGAAGCACCCTTTCCAGCGCAGCCCACTGCAAATGCAACCAAAAATGCAACAACAAGTACCAGTGCAAGAAGTTTCTTCTTCATGTTTATGTCCTCCGTTTGTTTGATAACTTAATTATAGGAAAAAGAATGTGCAAAGTATGGTAAAAACTATGGTTTGATTTGAAGAAAATTTATTGAAAAGCAGATAATTACAAAAAAGAACGCGTCGGACATGACGCGTTCTGTAAAAATTTTAGTTTCTTGGTTCGCAAGTAACATTGCATTCTAATTTTTTCCATGTTCTGCTGTCTGCATTGGAGAGCAGAACGCTTGAATGTACCTGACAACCTTTCAGTTTTGGAAGCTGCTGTAAAGCGAGTTTAGCATTCGCATTAAATGCAGCTGTAGAAGAAAGTGCAATCAACACTTCGTCTGTGTGAAGACGAGGGTTCTTGCTGCCTAAGTATTTTGTTTTAAGCTCATTGATCGGTCCAATCGCTTCTGGAGACAGAATGGTTGTCTCGTGAGGAATTCCGGCAAGTGTTTTTAGGGCATTGACTAAAGCTGCGGAGCTTGCGCCAAGCAGGTCTCCTGTTTTGCCAGTGATAATAGTGCCATCGTTAAGTTCGATTGCTACAGCAGGTGCACCTGTCTGTTCAGCACGTTCTAATGCAGGAGTGACAGTGGATCTGTCTGTGACGGACAGATTCTCCTGGCCCATAAGGAGCTGAATCTTGTGAACTTCTTCAGGTTCACGTTTGCCCTCTGCAACGCCGGCTAATGCTTGGTAATATCTTCGGATAATCTCCTGGTGAGATGCTTTGCGGCAGGCCTGATCATCAAAGATGCAGTTGCCGGCCATGTTAACACCCATATCTGTTGGAGATGCATATGGACTGCTTCCGTAGATCTTCATAAAGATTGCATTCAATACAGGGAAGATCTCTACGTCGCGGTTATAGTTAACGGTAGTTTCACCGTAAGCTTTCAAATGATATGGATCGATCATGTTAACATCGTTCAAATCAGCGGTTGCTGCTTCGTATGCCAAATTAACCGGATGATCCAATGGAAGGTTCCAAACAGGGAATGTTTCATACTTAGCGTATCCAGCATTCACGCCACGTTTGTGTTCGTGGTACAGCTGAGAGAGACATGTGCTCATCTTTCCGCTGCCAGGGCCTGGAGCTGTAACAACAACCAGCGGACGGCTTGTCTCGATGTAGTCATTCTTGCCAAAGCCTTCTTCGCTGACAATGTGCTGAACATTGGCTGGATATCCTGGGATTACATAGTGGTGGTACACTTTGATGCCAAGCTTTTCCAATCTGGCCTGGAACAGAACTGCACTTCTCTGGTCTGCATATTTTGTCAGAACAACACTTCCAACATAAAGACCTTTGGATTGGAATTCGTTAATGAGACGGATTACGTCGTTATCATAAGTCAGTCCAAGATCGGCACGAACTTTATTCTTCTCAACGTCATCTGCGCTTACAACCATAACAATCTCTGCCTGGTCAGCCAGCTGCATAAGCATCTGAAGCTTACTGTCTGCCACAAAACCTGGAAGCACACGGGCAGCATGGTAGTCGTCAAAAAGTTTTCCACCAAATTCCAGATAAAGCTTGTTATCGAACTTGGCGATACGCTCCATGATGTGCTGAGACTGCATTTTTAGATATTTTTCATTGTCGAATCCTATCTGCATAGTACTGATACCCCTATTCAAAATTTCCATAAATGAAGTTTGTTGAAAAAATCATCTCAACCCACTTACTATATCACACAATGAAAAGAATCACAATTTGAAAGACAGTTTTTTTGTATACTTTTTATGGATAAAAAGGATTTGTATTACAAAAGTTGTTGCCAAAATTACAAAAGGTTTGCTTATAAGTGGATAAAGAGATATAATATTAAGCAAGGGGAAGGCTTTTTGAAGCCTTTTTTCATGAGGTGAAAATGTATATTAGGAGGTTGTTTATGGCAACAGAAAAGAAACAGAGTGTATTGAAAAATTATCGATCCTCTATTATTTTACTTCTTGGTATTGTTATTGGCTGTATTGTGGGTTTTGCAGCGCCAGAGTTCGCGAAAAAACTGTCACCATTTGGGGATATTTTTATCAACCTGATGTTCTGTGTAGTAGTTCCGCTGGTGTTTTTCTCCATTACAAGTGCAGTGTCTGCGATGACAGACTTAAAGAAACTGGGAAGAATCATTAAGAACTTGTTCATCACATTCTTTGTGACAGGCGCGATTGCATCTGTAATTATTTTAATTGTGGTTAAGATTTTCCCTCCTGCAGTAAACTTTAGTGATGCCTTACAGGCTGGGGAAGAACTTCAGCAGATTGACATGGCAACAACAATTGTAAATGCCATCACAGTATCTGATTTCCCTGATCTGTTCTCAAGAGCACACATGCTTCCACTGATCATCTTTGGTGTATTGTTTGCAATCTGTGTTGCCCTGACAGACAAGACTGGAAAAGTGACTAAGGGGCTGGATATGCTTAGCCAGGTGTTTATGAAGATGGTTTCTATCATTATGTATTATGCACCTATCGGACTTGGCTGCTATTTTGCAAACCTGGTTGCTACATATGGTCCACAGCTTATCGGAAGTTACGGAAGAGCAATGCTTATCTACTATCCACTTTGTATTGCATACTTCTTTGTTGCGTTTTGGATCTACGCATGCTGGGCTGGCGGCGGTGTTGTTGGCGGCAAGATCTTCTTTAAAAATATTGTTCGTCCAGCAATTACATCTCTGGCAACATGTTCCTCTATCGCAACATTGCCAGTTAACTTTGAAGCTACAGAAAAAATGGGTGTTTCCAAAGATATCAGAGAGATCGTTCTTCCATTAGGTGCAACAATGCATATGGATGGAACATGTCTTTCTTCTATCTTGAAGATTTCTTTCTTGTTCGGCGTGTTTGGATATGACTTCTCCGGACCGGGAACATTTATTACAGCAATCCTGATTTCTGTTCTTGGCGGTGTAGTTATGTCAGGTGTACCTGGCGGCGGTCTGATCGGTGAGATGTTGATCTGTAGTATTTACGGATTCCCACCAGAAGCATTCCCAATCGTTGCGGCTATCGGTTTCTTAGTAGACCCACCAGCTACAATGGTTAACGCATCCGGCGATGCAGTTGCTTCCATGATGGTTGCAAGACTGACAGAAGGTAAGAATTGGCTGAAAGATAAAATCGCAAGAGGCGAAGTAAAAGCATAATTAAGATCTAAGAATTATAGGCAGGCGGTCCTTGACCGCTTGCTTTTTTTTGCGGGTTAGGTGTAGAATATTTAGGTTATGAATTAAATTTTGCGTGAGAAAGAGTTGTTATCATGAATGATAAAGCGATTAGGAGAAGAAAAACAGTAGGTCTGGCTTTTCACGATACAATACCGGTATTTGCAGGGTACATTGTGTTGGGGATTGGCTTTGGCGTTATGTTAAAGGTAAATGGTTTTGGTGTGCTCTGGGCAGTTTTTATGGGTATTTTCATGTATGCCGGAGCCATGCAGTATGCAGCAGTTGGCCTTCTTGCGAGCGGTGCATCCGTTGCATCTACTGCGATAGCCACTGTGTTGGTCAATATCAGACATATTTTTTATGGAATTTCTTTATTACATAAATACAAAGGACTTGGACCTGCAAAACTATATATGATCTTTGCTTTGACAGATGAGACATATGCCCTTGTAAGTACCAAACAGATGCCTGAAGGGGCCAGCAAAAAGATGTATTATTTCTTAGTCTCTTTATTTGACCACTGTTATTGGATTCTGGGATGTACTTTAGGTGCCATCATTGGAAGTGTGTTGAAGATTAACTTTGAAGGAATCGATTTTGCCCTGACAGCCCTGTTTGTTACTATCATGGTGGATCAGTGGCTTAGCACAAAGAATCATTTGCCTGTGCTGATTGGAATGATTTCCACCGCAGTTTGTCTTGCAATCTTTGGCAGCGAGAAG